>DATDBV010000059.1:0-7656 GCA_036524715.1 Nakamurella sp.
CTGTCCGCCGACGACCTGGTGCTCGCCTACGAGCGCACCGAGGTCGTGCACGGCGTGTCGGTCCGGTTGGCGCCGGGAGTGGTGACGGCCCTGGTCGGCCCGAACGGCAGCGGGAAGTCGACGCTGCTGCGCTCGCTGGCCCGGCTGCACCGTATCGGATCCGGACGGGTGAGCCTGTCCGAGGGCGACGGAACCCCTCGTTCGGTCCAGGACATCTCCGCGCTGACGGCCCGTGAGTTCGCGACCAAGGTCACCCTGCTTTCCCAGTCCCGGCCGAATCCATCGGGGCTGGTCGTCCGGGACGTGGTGGCATTCGGCCGCCATCCGCATCGTCGCCGGTTCGCCGCGCTGGCCGACGTCGACCGCGCGGCGATCGACCGGGCGCTGCTGCTGACCGGAATGACCGACATGGCCGACCGCGCCGTCGACCGGCTCTCCGGCGGTGAGTTGCAGCGGGTGTGGCTGGCCACGTGCCTGGCCCAGCAGACCGACGTGCTGCTGTTCGATGAGCCGACCAATCACCTGGATCTTCGCTACCAGGTGGAGACCCTCGACCTCATCCGGGATCTGGCCGACGAGCACGGCACGGCGATCGGGGTGGTGCTGCACGACCTGAACCACGCCGCCGCCGTCGCGGACCGGGTCGTCCTGCTGGGCGAGGGTCGGGTGCGAGCCTCCGGCGACCCGGCCGACGTGCTGACCAGCGAGCAACTGACCGAGGTCTACGGCATCACCGTCCGGACCTCCATCGATCCGGAGACCGGCCGGCTGCGAGTCGAACCGCTGGGCCGCCATCTGCGTGCCCGCATCCCCACCCACGAGAGGAACCCATGAGAACCCGCACGACCGCAACCGTTCTCGGCTCGGCGCTGCTGGCATTGCTGGCCGCCTGCGGCACCACCCAGCCCGCGTCCTCGGCCAACACTTCGGCGCAGGCCACCTCGTCCGGACCGGCATCCGCTGCCGCCCATGAAGCCTCGACCAGCCGGACCGGCTGCGCCGACGACGCAACGGCCACCTCGACTGCCCCGGTGACGCTGATCGACGCGTTCGGCGGCACCGTCAACCTGGCCAAACCGGCCGAGCGGGTGGCCGTGCTGGAATGGCAGCAGGTCGAGGACGTGCTGACGCTCTGCGTGGATCCGGTGGCGGTCGCCGACGTCAAGGGCTTCACCCTCTGGGACACCGCCGAGACCCTGCCCGACGGCGTCGCCGATGTCGGCACCCGGGGGGAACCGAACATGGACGCGCTGTTCGCCACCAACCCCGACCTGGTGATCATCGAGGCCTACACGCCGGACGACGAGATCATCGCCCAACTGGCCGCCTACGGGGTACCGGTGCTGGCCACCAAGGGCGCCGATGCCGCCGACCCGATCGGTCAGCTGAAGAACACCTTCAATCTGATTGCCCAGGCGACCGGGCGACTGGAGCGTGCCGAGGTGGTCGTCGACGAGTTCACCGAATCGCTGGCGACCGCGAAGCAGAAGGCGGCCGACACCGGCGCGGCCGGCCAGAAGTTCGTGTACTTCGACGGCTGGGTGCAGGGCGGCAACGTGTCCATCCGGCCGTTCGGTCCGGGGTCCCTCATGGGCGAGTTGGGTGAGCAACTCGGTCTGACCAACGCCTGGACCGGTGAGGTCGACCCCGCGTACGGGCTGGGCCAGACCGACATCGAGGGCATGACCGCCGTCGGCGACGCGACGTTCTTCTACACCGGCACCGAGGATCCGGACAGCGACGTGATGGGCGAGCTGGCCAAGAACGAGATCTGGCAGGGTCTGCCCGCGGTCGTCGACGGCAACACCCACGCCTTCCCGCCAGGAATCTGGACGTTCGGCGGCCCCCGGTCCGCGCAGCAGGTGCTCGACGCCTACGTCGCCCAGCTGACGGGCTGATCCAGCTTGTCCGGGCCGGGTCCGGTCGTCACCAGGGAACGGCCGGCCGAATCCCCCGAACCGGCCGGCCGCGTCGAGCGGATCGGCGCGGCCGGCGTGCTCGGCGCGGTCGGGGTGCTGGCGCTGCTGACCGGCATCCTGCTGATGCTCGCCGGCTGGCACGTGACCCAGGGCACCTCGGGCGTCGGAATCGGCGAACTCTGGGCCCTGGCCACCGGTGACACCGGCGCGACGGCCGAGTCCACCCGGCAGATCCTGGTCGGCTCCCGCATTCCCCGACTGGCCGCCGGCATCGTGGTCGGCATCGCGCTGGGCATCGCCGGGGCGCTGCTGCAGTCCCTCACCCGCAACGCGCTGGCCTCACCGGACACCGTGGCGGTGACCGCCGGGTCCTACCTGGCGGTCGTCGTGGTCGCCGCGTTCGGGCTGTCCATCCCGCTCTGGGCGTCCGGCGCGGTGGCGTTCGTCGGCGGCCTGGCCGCGGCCATCCTGGTGCTGGGCCTGTCCGGATCGGGCACGTCCACCACCCGGATCCTGCTGGCCGGGTCGGCGGTCGCGCTGGCCCTGCAGGCCGCGACGGCCACCCTGCTCATCCTGTTCAGCCAGAACACGACCAGCCTTTTCGCGTGGGGCAGCGGGTCGCTGAGCCAGCTGGGACTGACCGCCTTCACCTATGCGGCCCCGGTGGTGCTCGCGGCCACCGTCCTGAGCCTGCTGCTGTCCCGCCGGCTCGACCTGATGGCCCTCGGTGACGACACCGCCGCCGTGCTCGGCGTCCCGGTGCGCTCGACCCGGCTCGTCGGCATCGTGCTGGCCGTCGTGCTCACCGCCGCCGCTGTCTCGCTCGCCGGACCGATCGGCTTCGTAGGGCTGTGTGCTCCGGTCATCGTCCGCCTGCTCGGGCGGGTCGTGCACGCGCTCAACCGGCACGTCGTGCTCATCCCGGCCTGCGGACTGGTCGGGGCGCTGGTGGTGATCGGCGCGGACGCGGTGGTGCGCGCGCTGTTCGGCGCGGAGGCCGGCATCGCCATCCCGACCGGGGTGGTCACCACGATCGCCGGCGCGGTGGTGATGGTGCTGCTGGCCCGGCGGCTGCGGGACGCCGGCCCGACCCGTCAGCCGGCCGCCGCGCGCGTCGGGTCGCACGGCGGCCGCCGGTTCGCGCTCGTCCTCGCGGCATGCGTCGCGCTGGCCGCCGGCACCCTGCTGCTCGGCCTGCTGGTGGGGAACACCATGCTGCGCACCGGTGACATCGCGCTCTGGCTGAACGACCAGGGTCCGCCGGTGGTCCGGTTCGCGCTGGACGAGCGGGCCCCGCGGGTGGTGGCCGCCATGGTCGCCGGGGGTGCCATCGCCCTGGCCGGCGCGCTGACCCAGGCCACCTGCCGCAACCCGCTGGCCGAACCCGGCCTGCTCGGCATCACCGCGGGGGCCGGCCTCGGCGCGGTGATCGTGGTGACCGGCGGCAGCATGGGCACCGAAGGGGCGTCGAACGCGGCGATCCTGACCGCGGCGATCCTCGGCGCCCTGATCGCCTTCGCCGTGGTCTACGGGCTGACCTGGCGCGGTGGGCTGAACGCCGACCGGTTGGTGCTGGTCGGCATCGGCGTCTGGTACGGCGTGACCGCGCTGACCACCCTGCTGCTGGTCCGCGCCAATCCCTGGGACACGCCGCGCATCTACACGTGGCTGTCCGGCACCACCTACGGCCGGACCTGGGCGCAGATCGTCCCGGCCGCCGTGGCCCTTGCGCTGGTCCTGCCGCTGGCCTTCGCGGTCCGTCGGGAGCTGGACCTGCTGGCCCTGGACGAGGACACCCCACGTCTGGTCGGGGTGCGGATCGAACGGGTGCGGCTGACCGTCCTGGTGTCGGCGGCCGTGCTGGCCGCCACGTCGGTCGCCGCGGTCGGCGTCGTCGGCTTCCTCGGCCTGGTCGCCCCGCACGCGGCCCGGGCGCTGGTTGGCGGCCGCCACGCCCGGGTGATCCCGGTGTCGGTGCTGCTCGGCGCGGTGCTCCTGGGCCTGGCCGACGCCGTCGGCCGCTGGGTCATCGCCCCGGCGCAGATCCCCGCCGGCCTCGCGGTGGCGCTGATCGGCGCGCCCTACTTCGTGTACCTGCTGGCCCGCTCCCGGGCCCGCGCCTGATCCGGCGAAAGAGGAGTTCCCACGCATGATCCCCGTCGTGGTGCTGGCCACCGTCGACCCGGTGCTGCGCGACAGCGCCCTGTTCTCGCTGCTCACCGACCAGCCCGGCACCGGTGTGGTGCGAGAGGATCTCGATGCCGACGCCGGCACCCTGCGCCGGGTGGTGGGTGACGAGAACGGCTTCGTCGAGGACGTCACCCGGCCGGCCGACCACGGCTGCCCCGGCTGCATCCTGCGGGAGGACGCCCTGCCCGCCGTGGAGGCGATGGTCGACTCCGGGCGCTGGCAGCGGATCGTGCTCGCCCTGCCGGTTTCGGCGGCGACCGTGCCCGCCGCACGCCCGCTGGCCGACCCGTGCGCCCGGCGCCGGCTGGGCATCGACCTGGCCGGCGTGGTCGGCGTCGTCGACGTCGATCGGGCCGAGGACGACCTGATGGGGGACGAGCGGGTCGGGGATCGAGGCGTCGCGCTGGCCGCCGGCGACCGCCGGTCCGTCGGCGAGGCCCTGGCCGCCCAGATCACCCACGCCGACCTGGTGCTGACCACCGGGACCAGCCCGGTCGGGCTGACCCTGGTCGATCACCTGCGCGGCCGGCACAGCGCCCGGGCCGACCTGTTCGACACCCGGGTGCGGGAGCTCTTCGCTGCCCGGCACTCGGTCCGGCACGCCGCCGCCCGCCTCGATCCCCGGACCCTGGCGCCGCCGGAAGTACCGGACGCGCACGGCGTCTGGACGCTCGATCTGACCAGCGGCCGGCCGGTGCACCCGGAGCGGTTCCTGCGCCTGCTGCCCGACCTGGCCGGCGGGCGGGTGCGGACCCGCGGCCGGTTCCGGGTGCCGACCCGGCCGGGCCTGCTCGGCGTCCTCGACGGCACCGGCGGGCATCTGTCGATCGGCGACGCGGGCCCGCCCGGCACGGCCGTCGGCACCCGGCTGGTGGTCACCGGTACCGGCGACGACCGGGAGCAGCGCCACCGCGCCTTCGGCGAGATGCTGCTCACCGGAGCCGAACTGGCCGGCGCGGATGACTGGGCGGCGGTCGAGGACGGGTTGGACGACTGGCTGGGACCCCGCTGGCAGACCGGGCCGCGCTGACCGCCGCGACTGGCCGCGCGCGTCGCCCCTGATGTCGACCCTCGCACGCAACCCGCCGGTCAACGACGCCTCGCGCCAGCGGATGCCGCACGGCGGCTGATCCGGACCCGGGTGGCAGCTGTCCATCGGCGACGGCGGCCGGTGGCGGATCGACGACGACCGGGCCCGCGTCGTCCAGGCGTTCGCAAGGATGCTGATGACCGGCGCCGAACTGGCGACAGCCGGACGTCCGCGCCGCGCCGACGATGGACTCGACGCCTGGTTGGGCGCCCGCTGAACTCGTCTACCGGCCGTGCGGGTCGGCGGCGTTGAGCGTCTCGACGACCCGGTCGTAGTCGCCCCGGGCCTCGCCGTAGCGCAGGAACTTGACCCGATCGACGAGGATTTCCGTTGCCTTCGGCTGAGTTTCCAGCAGGTCCACGACCTGGTTGACGAAATCGTCCAGGGGCATGGCGAAGTCACTGGTCTCCTGGCCGGGCAGCAGAGCGGTGCGTACCGATGGTGGGACGAGTTCGATCACCTGGACGTCGGTGTCGGTCAGCTGCAGGCGCAGGGACTCGCTGAGCATGTGTATGGCGGCCTTGGAGGCGTTGTAGCTGGGGGTCGCCCGCAGCGGCGCGAATGCCAGGCCGGACGAGACGGTGACGATCGCGGCATCCGGCCGGGTCTGCAGGTGCTCGACCAGGGCGCCGATCAGCCGGATCAGGCCCAGCACGTTGGTGGTGATGGTCGACTCCGCGGACGTCAGGAACGACGCGGGATCGTGCCAGTCCTCGACCCGCATGACTCCGGCCATCGCGATCAGCACGTTCAGCTCCGGATGCCGGGTGACCACGCCGGCCACGGCCGGCCCGATGCTCTCGGGGTCGGCCGTGTCGATGGGTTGGGTATCGATGCCCGGGTGGTCGGCGGCGATCCGCGCGAGCAGTTCGGTGCGCCGGCCGCCCACGATCACGGTGTTGCCACGGTCGTGCAGGGCCAGGGCGAGCGCGAGCCCGATGCCACTGGTCGCGCCAGGGATGAATACGGTGTTTCCGGTGATCTTCATGACGTCGAGCCTGCCGGGAGGCGCGGACGGGCGGCAGAGAGCGGGTATCGGGGGATCCGCGGTCCCTGGTTGACTCGCTCCCGGCGAGGCGATACTGGCGACATGGACCGATCAGCCCTGGCGGACTTCCTGCGCCGGCACCGTGAATCGCTGCGCCCCGAGGACGTCGGGCTGCCTCCCGGGGCACGTCGGCGCGCGCCGGGGCTCCGGCGGGAGGAAGTCGCCTCGCTCGCCGCCATGTCCACCGACTACTACACCCGCCTCGAACAGCGGCGGGCACCGCAGCCCAGTGAGCAGATGCTGGCCGCTGTCGCCCGGGCCCTCCGGCTGACCACCGACGAGCGGGACTATCTGTTCGTGACGGCGGGCCGCACTCCGCCGCAGGCGTTCTCGGCGATCGCACACGTCGCGCCCGCTCTGCTCCGGGTGCTCGACCGGCTCTCCGACACGCCGGCCCTGATTCTGTCGAGCCTGGGCGAGACGCTGGTGCAGAACGACCTAGCCGCGGCGCTGTTCGGTGATCCGACCGGGCGTCAGGGGCTCGCTCGCAGTGAGGTGTACCGGTGGTTCACCGATCCCGCCGAACGACTTCGGTATCCGGCGGACGACCGGGATCGGCAGAGCCGCGCGCAGGTCGCCAACCTCCGGGTCGCATACGCCCAGATGGGGTCGAAGTCCCGCGCCGGGGAGTTGGTGCGGACCCTGCGGAGGGTCAGCGTCGAGTTCGCCGAACTGTGGGACCGGCACGAGGTTGCCCAGCGGTTCGCCGACCACAAGGTTCTGCTGCACCCGGATCTCGGCCCGCTCGAAGTCGACTGCCAGGTGCTGTTCACCGAGGACCAGTCGCAGGCCCTGCTGGTGCTGACGGCCGCTCCTGGCAGCGCGGACGCCGAGAAGCTCGCCCTGCTATCCGTTCTCGGGCGCCAGGAGTTCACCTCGGCGGCCACTCCCCGTTCCACCTGAATCAACTGCACGTTCGGGTGGCCATCGAACCTGCAGATGGCTCAAGTGGCGAAGGGGCAGCTGCGCCGGGGACAGCGGATCCCACGAATCCTGCCCGGCTTCCATCTGACGGAAGTGACTCGTTGACCCCCGGTGGGCGGTGGACGAAGGTATGTCCACGAGGTCGGGACGGGCGGGATCGGAGGCGGTGAACACCGGTCGTCCTCGCGTTGAACCCGAGTACGTCACGCACATCCACCACTGACCCGCACCGGCCCCACCCGAGATCCCTTTCCCCCTGGAGGTTCGCAATGCCCACCCCTGAAATCCTCACCACCCGCGTCGGTATCGTCGGCGGGGGTCCCGCCGGCCTGATGCTCTCGCATCTGCTGGCCAAGGCCGGCATCGACTCGATCGTGGTCGAGAAGCGCGACCACGAGACGATCCGGACCACCCACCGGGCCGGCATCCTCGAGCACGGCAGCGTCTCCATGCTGGTCGACACCGGTGTCTCCGACCGGGTGCTG
>DATDBV010000060.1:0-5604 GCA_036524715.1 Nakamurella sp.
CAGGTGGATCACTGCGCAGTTTGGACGCCATCCACGTCGCCGCCGCGCTGCGGGGCGGAGCGGAGTTGATGATCACCTACGACCGGCGCCAGGCCGACGCCGCGCGGGCCTGTGGGATGGACGTCGTCGCGCCGAGCTGACGGTTCAGCCGGGCACCAGCCCGATCAGGTAACTCCGGACCACCGCGGCGATCTCGGCCCGCGACTGCTCGGTGCCGGCAGGTGCCGCGGACAGCGATCCCACCCCGACCAGCCGGTCGTACTGCAAGCCGTCGAGCAGGGCGATCAGCCCGTCGGCCGATCGTGGCGGGTCCTGGGCGCCGAGCCGGGTCACCGCCCCGATCGCCAGCCGCCGGAAAACGGCGCCGGTGTGCAGGATCTCGCGCAGGTCCGGGTCGGACGCGACCTCGATCTCGCAGGCCATCCGGGCCAGTGTGCTCGCCCGGTACTCACCGATCTGTCCGTCGACGAACACCGCGACCCGAGTAGCCAGTTGATCGGCCTCGGCCAGTCGCGCGGAGCGGGTGGCGGGTGCGTCACCGGGTGCGTCACCGGGGTCGGTCGGCGGCCCGGGCAGTCGGGCCAGCCGCTCGGCATTGATCGACGCAATCCGGATCAGCACACCCCGCAACAACTCTCGCCGTGTGCGGAAGTGGTACGAGGTGGTCCCGGTCGGCACGTCGGCGGCCGCGTCCACCGCCCGGTGGGTGAGCGCGCGGATGCCGCTGCCGGCGATCAGGCCGATAGCGGCGTCGGCCAACAGTGGTGGCCGATCGGTGATGACGGGCACGAAGTCTCCTGCTTGACGTGAGGCACTACGGGTGTAGTGTAGCTGCTACAAACGTAGTGTGACATATGTAGTGGACAAGGAGTCTTCGATGAGTCGTCTGGATCTGCACGTGGTGGTGGGCGCGGCCGGAGTGACCGGACGCCGGGTGATCGGGACCTGCTCGACGCCGGCTGCCGGGTTCGGGCCCTGACCCGGGTCGGCCATCCTGACGCCGAGCTGCTCGCGGTCGATGCCGCCGACCGCGGTCGCCCTGGCTGCGGCGGCCCGCGGCGCCGCGGCGATTCGCCACTGCGCGATGCCGCCGATCGGGCGGTGGCGCAGCGACTTCCCGCCGCTGACCGACGCGGTCATCGCGGCGGGGGAGGCGACCGGCGCCCGCGTTGTGTACGCCGACGACACCTGGATGTACGGCAAGGTCACCGGCCCGATGACACCCGATCTGCCCCACCGGCCGGTCAACCGGCACGGCGTGCTGCGGGCCTGGCTGGCGCAGCGATTCGAACACGCCGCGGCGGCCGGCCGGATCCGGCTGTCCATCGTCCGGGCCGCCGAGCTGTACGGGCCGGGGGTGCACTCGATGATCGCCGGCTCGGTCTTCGGCGCGATCCGCAAGGGCCGCACCGCGCGTTGGTTCGGCTCGCCCGACCTGCCGATCACCCCCACGTACGTCGACGACTTCGCCCGCACCATCGCCTCGGTCGGCCGCGGGGACACCGCCGACCGCGCCTTCTGGGACGTCCCGCACCCGGAGTCGACCACCGGCCGCGGCCTGGTCGCCCTGGCCGCCGACCAGACCGGCCGCCGGGCCGCCGGGCCGCCGTCGCAGGCGTCAGCGGCCGGCAACTGCGCGTGCGGGGCACGGTCGTCCCGCTGGCCCGCGACGGGGCAGGCCTGATCTACCAGTTTGAGCAGCCGTTCGTGGTCGAGGGTCGGCGGCCGCCGACGCCTTCGGCCTTACCCCGACCCCGTATTCCGAGGGTGTCCGTGCCGTGCTCGCGTCACACTGACCGGCCGGCCGGCGTCCCATGACCATGGAGATGAATGACATGACAACCAACACCCGACGGCTGGCGGTGGCCAGCGGGACCGGCCTGGTCGGAACGATGGTGGTCGACGCCGCCCGCGACGCCGGCTGGGAGCCGGTCGTGCTGGCCCGGTCGACCGGTGTCGACCTGCTCCGCGGCACCGGCCTGGACGGCGCGCTGGCCGGCGTCGACGCGGTGATCGACGTGACCAACATCGGCACGCAGAACCGACCCAAGGCGGTCGACTTCTTCGGCACCGCGTCCGCGAACCTGCTCGCGGCCGAGCAGCGGGCCGGCGTCCGGCATCACCTCACGCTGTCCATCGTCGGCGTCGATCGGGTGGACACCGGGTACTACGCCGGCAAGCGGCGGCAGGAGGACGTGGTGACCGGTGGTCCGATCCCGTGGACGATCCTGCGGTCGACGCAGTTCCACGAATTCGCCAGCAGTTGCGCACCTTGCTGCAGTTGCGCACCTTGCTGCCGGGGCCGGTGGCGGTCGTGCCGCGGATGCTGACGCAGCCGGTCGCGGCCCGCGAGGTGGCCGAGCACCTGATCGAGCTCGCCGGTGGACCGGCGGCCGGCCGGACCGCCGAGATCGCCGGGCCGCAGGAGCGTCGGATGGCCGATCTGGTGCGCCGCCTGATCCAGGCCCGCGGCTCGCGGCGTGCCGTGCTCGAACTACCGGCGCTGGGCGCGGCCGGCCGGGCGGCCGCGTCGGGCGGGCCGCTGTCGAGTGGCGCGGGTCCCCGGGGAACCGAGACAATCGAGCAATGGCTGACGCGGCCCATGATGATCGGGTCGGTGGCCGTCGCAGGTGGGTCATGAGAGTGAACCTGCGCGTCGGTGTCGTCGGCGGCGGCATCGGTGGTCTGGCCACCGCCATCGGCCTGCAGCGGGCCGGGGCGGACGTCACCGTCTTCGAACGCAGCGAGCAGCCCGCGGTCAGCGGATCGGGCCTGTCCCTGTTCGGCAACGGCCTGACCGCCCTGGCCGCGCTCGGGCTGGACCGCCCGGCTCGTGAGATCGGCGCTGTGTCCGGCGGTCTCGGGGTGGACGCGCCGGCCGGGCAGCGGCGGCCGGACGGCCGGTGGTTGGCCCGGTTGCCGAGGGCGGCGACGCAGTCGGTGGCGGTGGTGCACCGGGCCGACCTGCACCGGATCCTGCTGGACGCGCTCGAACCGGGCACGCTGCGCGCGGGCCAGGCGGTGCACAGAGTCTCGACCGACGGCCGCACCGTCCTGCTGCCGGGGGAGCCGCAGTCATTCGATGTGGTCGTGGCCGCCGACGGCGTCCGCAGCCGGGTGCGGCGGGCCTGGCCGGGTGACCCGGGCGTCCGGTACGCGGGATACGTGGCCTGGCGCGGGGTCACCGACCGGCCCGTCGAGGTGTCGTCCGGGTCCGGGGAAACCGTCGGTCGCGGGCTGCGTTTCGGGATCGCGCCGCTCGCCGACGGCCGGGTCTACTGGTTCGCCGTCGTCTCCCAATCGAGCGACGTACCCGCGCCGGACGGGCCCGACCTCGCGCTCGACCGGTTCGGCGGCTGGCACCGACCGATCCGGGCGCTGATCGAGGCGACCCCGCCGGACGGCATCCACGCCCTGCCGATCGACGAGCTGGCGGGCAGGTTGCCGTCCTTCGTTCGCGGCCGGTGCGTGCTGCTCGGCGACGCCGCCCACGCCATGACGCCCAACCTCGGGCAGGGCGGCAACCAGGCGCTGGAAGACGCGGTCACGCTCGCGGCCCTGCTGAGCGGGCCCGGCCGCATCGACGATGCGCTGGCCGAGTACGACCGGCTGCGCCGCCCGCGCACCCAGCGGATCGCCCGTCAGGCAAGTGTTCTCGGCCGGGTACTGCAGGCTCGTGGGCCGATCACCAGCCGGCTGCGCGACTCGGCGCTCCGGCTGACCCCACCGAGTGTCGCCGCTCGAGGCGCGCTCGCCGTGCAGCGGTGGCAGCCACCCACCGCCGAGGGCCGGGTGACGGCATGAGGAGCCGGCCCGTCACCCGCCTGCTGCTCATCCTGCTCGGGGTGTCTTCGGCCTCCTGCCGGGCCTGTGGGCGGCGCTGTGGCCGGAGTCCTTCTACGGCGACTTCCCGGCGATCCGGCCCGCCTGGGTCGCCGTCGACGGCCCGTACAACGAACACCTCATCCGCGACGTCGGCGCGATGTTCCTGGCCCTGGCAGTGATCGCGCTGGTCGCCGCGGTCACCGCCGGGGCGGCCGCGGCTCGGCTCGCCGGGCTGGCCTGGCTGGTGTTCTCGGCGCTGCACTTCGCCTACCACGTCACGCATCTGCACGTGTACGAATCGGTGGACCAGTGGCTCAACGTGGTCAGCCAGGTGGCCGGCATCCTGGTCGCGCTGGCGGTAGTGCTGATCCCGCCGGCCCCTGTCGACCGGCGGAATCACCCGCGGCTCACACCCGAGAAGGCGCCAGAACCGTCCTGAGCACGTCGGCGAACGCGGCCGGTTCGGGCAGGAAACCGCCGTGGTCGCCGGGGAACTCGACCATGTCGAGACCGAGCAACGCGGCGAGCGCCGCGGTGGTCCGCTGGGTCAGCAGATGGCCGCTGTCCACACCGATCCCCGGGATCACTCGCACCGCACCGGACGTCAGCGCGGTGACGTCCGGCCGGTAGGTGACGGTGGCCTTCAGCTCGCTGGTGAAGAACCGGCCGCCCTCGAACAGGTCCTGCTCCGAGGGTTCTTGCGGCGGGCCGTCCGGCGCGGCCGGGTCGTGCGCGTCGGGTCCGGGTTCGTCGTCGGGGAAGCCAGCTTGGGCCATGAACGCGCCGAAAGCGGCGCCCAGCCCGTGCCGATGGTAGGTGGCGATGATCTCGTCGGTGCCGGCCAGCTGCTCCGCGGCGTCGGGCAGGATCGCCAGCAGCGGCGGCTCGTGCGCGACCAGTGTCCGCACCCGGTCCGGGTACCGGGTGGCCAGGGCCAGCCCGGTGACGGCGCCCCCGCTGGACCCGAAGAAGTCCGCCCGCTCGGCACCGACCGCATCCAGCACCGCGAGCACGTCGTCGGCCCGCAGATCCGGGGTGCTCTCCTGCGTCGGGTCGTCGATCGTGCTGCGGCCGATACCGCGCGGGTCGTAGGTGATCACGGTGAACGAATCGGCCAGCGCCTGGGCCAGCGGCGCGAAGTACTGGGACGCCATCGGCGATCCCGCGGCGACCAGAGCGGGTCCGGAGCCGCGGACCTCGTAGTGAATGGTCGCGCCGGGAACGCGGACGGTGTGCGTGGTGGTCATCGAGAACTGGTCCCTTCGCCGAATCGGATGTCGCAGTTCTGACCGCCGACGGCATCGGGACTCATCGGTCGGTCAGCTCGATCGGTACGACCGTTGCCGTAGGGCGCTGACCCGGCCGAGAACCTCGAAATCACGGTCCTTGTGGACCATGGTGGCCTCGTGCGCAGCGCGATGGCGGTGATGAGGCAGTCGACGATGCTCGTCACCGTCTCGCCGTTGGAGCGAGCCGGTGCGGCGCGACCGCCGCACGGAAGTCGGCTGGCTCGACATCCAGCGAGGGCAGGCCGTCGGTCAGCTGCTCGATCCGGTGCAGGGCCGGCGGGTCGGTGGGCCGGCCAATCAGTTCCATGGCGATCGGTTCGCCGATGACGAGCTCGTCGACTTGGAGGGTGATCAGCTCGCGCACGGCCGCCCTGGCCGGAGGGTCCACCCCACGAAAACAAGTCGACCCAGGCCGAGGTATCGACCAGAATCATCGAGTTGCTTCAGTCGCTGGTGCGCAGGGCGTCCAGGTCGCCGTCCCAACCGGTGC
>DATDBV010000061.1:0-2028 GCA_036524715.1 Nakamurella sp.
CCTGGTCCGCCGGTACCGCGAACTGACCCCGCAGATCGCGATCCCGCGGACGGTGGCACTGCCGGGGGCGGTCGACGCGGTCCGCGCCGTCGCCCTGCGGGGTGGTCGGGCGGTGGTCGTCACCGGCAAGTTCGCGCCCGATGCGACCGCCCACCTGGCCGCGTTGGGCATTGAGGTCGCCGCCGTGGTCGGTGAGGTGTGGAGCACCGGCAAGGCCCCGGCCCTGCGGGAACTCGGCGCCGAGGTCTACGTCGGGGACCACATCGGCGACGTCACCGCGGCCCGGGCGGCCGACGCGAGGGCGGTCGCGGTGGCCACCGGACCGAACAGTGCCGAGGACCTCGCGGCTTCCGGGGCCGACGTGGTGCTCCGCGACCTGACGCGGTTCCCGGCCTGGCTGGCCTCCTACCTGGTCGCGACCGTGCACTGAAAGATCTGCAAATGTCGCGGCGGCCTGGGCCGATCGTGCGGAACATCGGGTCGCTCCTGGCGACTCAAGGTTCCGCGGCTGCCCGCAAACCGTCATGCTTCGGCGGCCCGGAAGGTTCGTGCGGAACATCGGGTCGCGCCTGGCGACCGGAGTTTCCGCAGTCGCGACGGTGCACGGGGGCGCACCCGCGAGTTCAGCTACGGTGGCCGACCAGCCCGAGCAGGTTGCCCTCGGAGTCGCGGATGAAGGCCTGTGTTTCGACCTTCCAGTGACCGCCGAACACGGCATCCTGATCGGTGAAGATGTCGTGCGGCTCGGACACGATCTCCACGCCCGCGTGTTTGAGGTGGGCGAGCTGCTGATCCAGCCTGTCCACCCGCAGGTAAAGCAGGGCGGGCGGCGCGGACTCCTCCAGCAACAACCGGGTCCCACCGAGGTCGATGAACACCAGCGGTCCGAACCGGGCGATCAGCGGCAGGCCGAGGGTGTCGGTGTAGAAGGCGGTGGCCCGGTCCAGATCATCGGCGTGCTGGGCGACCTGGACCACCATCGGCCCCGTGCCGACGATCATGCGGCGCTCCCGACCGGGGTCGTCGGCGCCGCGCGGCGCCGGCCGGACCGCCGGGCCTGGCGGAACATGCCGAGCAGGGCGAGCCCGAAGCCGACCGGAGCCAGCATCGCCCCCAGGTTCAGCCATAGCGGCAGGTCGTGCGCGCCGACGGCGAACATGCCGAAGACGACCGCGACGGCGATCAGGCCGAGGGCGAAGCACACGACGCCGATGCGGACGAGCAAGGACGACGACCCGGCCCCGGACGGTAGTGGCATGGGGTTCAGAATAGGGGTTCGCTCCGGACGGCGCCGCGCCCGCCGTTGTGGGCCCGGGCACCCCGACCCGCCGGTAAACTGGCTGATCGGTGCTTTCTGCGGATGTGGCACCCGGGCGGGAGTCCGCCCTCGATCAGGACAGGTGAGTTGGGTGCCGAGCGGCAAGATCAAGTGGTACGACGCCGATAAAGGATTCGGGTTCATCTCGCAGGACGGCGGCGGGGACGACGTGCATGTACGTTCTTCGGCCCTGCCGGCCGGGGTGGCGACCCTCAAACCGGGTCAGAAGGTGGAGTTCGGTCTCGCCGATGGGCGGCGCGGCCCGCAGGCGCTACAGGTCAAGCTGCTGCAGTCGCCGCCGTCGGTGGTGGCGGCGACCCGTCGCCCGGCCGAGGAGCTGCACGGACTCGTCGACGACATGATCAAGCTGCTGGAGTCCAAAGCGCTGCCCGACCTGCGTCGCGGCCGCTACCCCGACCGCGCCCTGGGCGGACGGATCGCCCAGGTGCTGCGCGCGGTCGCCAACGACTTCGACGCCTGACGTCGGGACGTCCCGGTTCACTCGCTGTCGGTGGTCGGGGCAGCTTTCGGATCGACGAGCAGCAGCCACACCTGGCTGGCCGCGAAGTCGATGGTGCTGGTGCCCGTGCCCGCCATCGGCACGAATCCACTGCGCACCTCCACATAGACCAGCTGGTCGTCCGCGTCGAACGGGCGCAGCGTGTAGGCCAGCCGGCCGTCGCCGAAGAGCTCGCTGCGGCCGTCCCGCA
>DATDBV010000062.1:0-15851 GCA_036524715.1 Nakamurella sp.
GCGCTGCGACGCGACCCCGATGCCGCCGACCTGCACATCGCCCCCGGCAATGCGGGCACGCGCGGCCTCGCCGCCGCGCACCCCGTGGACGTCACCGACAACGCCGCGATCCTCGGGGTCGCCGAGGCGGTCGGGCCTGACCTGGTGGTGATCGGTCCGGAGGTGCCGTTGGTCAACGGGGCCGCCGATGTGCTGCGGCAACGGGGGTTCGCGGTGTTCGGGCCCAGCGCCGCGGCGGCCCGGATCGAGGGGTCCAAGGCGTTCGCCAAGGACGTGATGGCCGCCGCCGAGGTGCCGACCGCGCGGGCGGTCACCGTCGTCGACGGGACGCAGATCGACCCGGCCCTGGACACCTGCGGCTCGCCGTATGTGGTCAAGGACGACGGCCTGGCCGCCGGCAAGGGCGTTGTGGTCACCGAGGATCGGGCGGCCGCGGTGGCGCACGCCCAGGCGGTCCTCGACCAGGGACACCCGGTGCTGGTCGAGGAATTCCTGGCCGGCCCTGAGGTCTCGCTGTTCGCGGTGTGCGACGGGAACACGGCGGTGCCGCTGCTGCCGGCGCAGGACTTCAAGCGGGTCGGCGATGGCGACGCCGGCCCCAACACCGGCGGGATGGGCGCGTACGCACCGCTGCCCTGGGCGCCGGCCGGACTGGTGGACACCGTGCAACGCACCGTGTTGGATCCGGTGCTGGCCGAGATGAACCGGCGGGGCACGCCTTTCGCCGGCCTGCTGTACGCAGGGCTGGTCATCACGGCGACCGGCCCGAAGATCATCGAGTTCAACTGCCGGTTCGGCGACCCGGAGACCCAGGTGGTGCTGGAACTGCTGGACACGCCGCTGGGGAGCCTGCTCGCGGCGGCGGCGGCCGGCGCCTTGGGTGAATGCCAACTCAGTTGGCGCGGGGGCGCGGCGGTGACGGTGGTGATCGCCGCCGAGAACTATCCGGGGACGCCGGTGACCGGTGACGTGATCACCGGCGCCGACGCCGACGGGATCCTGCACGCCGGAACGAAGATCGCCGACGACGGGTCGGTGGTCTCGGCCGGTGGTCGGGTGCTGTCCGTCATCGGCACCGGCAGCGACCTGGCCAAGGCTCGCGACAATGCTTATGCTCTGGTCGGTTCCATTCATCTGCGGGGATCGCATCACCGCACCGACATCGCGTTGGCCGCCGCCGAGGGTCGGGTATCCGTGCCGGGCACCGCCTGAGTCCGGCCGTGACCGCGCATCTCGGCCGCTTCGCCCCGGCCACGCGTTCCCGGGTTGCTCCGTTCTATGTGATGCGGGTGCTCGCGGCGGCCGCCCGGCGCCGCGCCGCGGGTGCGGTGGTCTGGGATCTGGCCGCCGGCCAACCGTCCACGGCCGCGCCGGCGCCGGTGCGGGCGGCCGCCCACGCGGCGCTGGACTCGCACATTCTCGGCTACACCGAGGCACCCGGGATCCGGCCGTTGCGCGAGGCCATCGCCGGGCACTACCGCGATCGGTACGACCTGACCGTGGCCACCGACAACGTGGTCGTCAGCACCGGTTCGTCGGGCGGCTTCCTGCTGGCCTTCCTGACCGCCTTCGACGTGGGAAGCCGGGTGGGGCTGGCCCGACCTGGTTACCCGGCCTACCGGAACATCCTGCACGCGTTGGGATGTGAGGTGGTCGACCTGCCCTGCGGGCCCCAGGCCCGCTACCAGCCGACGGTGGCGATGCTGGAGAACCTCGGCCTGGACGGGTTGATCGTGGCCAGCCCGGCCAACCCGACCGGCACCATGCTGGAACCGGTCGAACTCACCGCGCTGGCGACCTGGTGTGCCGGCCATGGGGTCCGGCTGATCTCCGACGAGATCTACCACGGCATCACCTATACCGGCGTGACCGGCAGCAGTTGGCAGACCGACCGGCACGGCATCGTGGTCAACTCGTTCTCGAAGTACTTCTCGATGACCGGCTGGCGCATCGGCTGGCTGCTGGTGCCCGACGACCTGGTCGACGTCGTCGACGCGCTCGCCGGCAACCTGGCGATCTGCCCGCCGGCGCCGGCGCAGTACGCCGCGGTGGCCGCGTTCGACGCCTACGCCGAGTGCGACGACCACGTGCAGCGGTACGCGCACAACCGTGGACTGCTGCTGAACGGGTTGCGCCGCCTGGGTTTCGACCGGCTCGCGCCGGCCGACGGGGCCTTCTACGTGTACGCCGACATCGGCAACCTGACAGACGATTCGGCCGATTTCTGCGCCCGGTTGCTCACCGAGGCCGGGGTCGCCGCCGCGCCGGGCATCGACTTCGACGTGGTCGACGGCCGCCGCTTCATCCGCTTCTCCTTCGCCGGCGCGACCCGGACCATCGAGGGCGCGCTCGATGCGCTGGAGTCGTTCCTGGGCGACTGATCCGCGGGCGCCGGTGGTTCCAGATGCGGCAGCAGCCGGTCCAGCCAGCGCGGCAGCCACCAGTTCCACCGGCCGAGCAGCCGCATCGTCGCCGGCACCGCCACCGTTCGCACGACGGTGGCGTCGATCAGCACGGCGGCGGCCAGGCCGAATCCCATGGCCTTGAACGCGAGCAGGCGGCTGCCGGTGAACGCCGCGAACACCACCACCATGATCAGGGCGGCCGAGGTGACGGTGCGCCCGGTCCGTTCCAGGCCGCGGGTGACCGCCCGCTCGTTGGATCCGGTGCGTTCCCATTCCTCCCGCATGCGGGTCATCAGGAACACCTCGTAGTCCATGGACAGGCCGAACAGCACCGAGAACAGGAACAGCGGCACGAACGCCTGGATGTAGCCCTCGGCCTGGAATCCGAGCAGGTCGGCGCCCCAACCCCACTGGAACAGCGCGACCACCACACCGTACGCGGCGCCGACCGACAGTAGGTTCATCACAATCGCTTTCAGCGGCAGGACGATCGACCGGAGAGCCACCATCAGCAGCAGGTAGGACAGCGCGAGCACGCCTCCGATCACCCAGGGCAGCCGGGCGCCGATCTCGTCGGTCAGGTCGAGGTCGCTGGCGCCTTGCCCGCCGACCAGCGCCCCGTCGACGCCGGCGGCGGGCAGCACCTCGGCCCGGATCCGGCGCACCAGATCCTGGCCGGCCGTCGACTGCGGGGTGTCGGCGCCGACCACCACCAGCCGGGTCAACTCGCCGTCGATGCTGGTCAGCGGGGCCGGGTCGGCGCCCGGCACGGCCACGCTGAGGACGGCGACGACGCCCGGATCGGCGGCCAGCAACTGCGTCAGAGTGCCGATGCGGGCCAGGTTCTCCGGCGCCAGCGGGCCACCCGGGGTCGGCACCAAGATCTCCACCGGGCCGATGCTGCCCGGTCCGAAGCCGACGGAGAGCCGGTCGAGCGCGACCCGCGGGGGACTGTCGGCCGGCAGGGTGTCCGCGCTCGGCTGGCCCAGCACGATCCCGGTCAGCGGGGCGGCCAGCAGGAACAGCACGCCGACGGCGGCGATCAGATACCGCAGCGGTCGGCGCATCACCCGCGTCGTCCACACGTGCCAGCCGCTGATCCGGTGCCGGGCCTTGTACCGGCGCAGGACGGTGAACCGGTCGATCCGCCGGCCCAACAGCACCAGGACGGCGGGCAGCAGGGTCAGGCTGGCAAGGACGGCCAGCGTGACCACCACCATGGTGCCGACGGCCATCGAGCGGAACCCCTGGATGTCGACCAGGAACATGCCGGCCAGCGCGACCACGACGGTCAGTCCCGAGACCGTGACGCTGCGGCCGGAGGTGGCCACCGACTCGATCACCGCAGCCCGGGGCGGCTGACCGTCGGCCAGGGCCTCCCGGAACCGGGTGACGATGAACAGGGCGTAGTCGATGCCCACCCCGATGCCGATGACGGTCGCGGTGTTGGTGACGTAGATCGACAGCGGCATGAGCATGGTCAGCAGGTACAGCAGGCCCAGGGTGATGCCCAGGCTGACCAGGGCCAGCAGCACGGGCAGCCCGGCCGCGACGGCGCTGCCGAAAACCAGGACCAGCACGAGCAGGGTGACCGGGAAGGTGATCAGCTCGGCCCGCTCGAGGTCGCTGCGGGAGATCTCGTTCTGGTAGTTGTAGAACGCGGCCCGGCCGCCGACCGAGACCTCGACCCCGGCCGGCGCGACGCCGGCCAGCGCGGCCTCGATGTCGTTCGCATGCCGGAGCTGCTCGCTCTGATCGCCGTCCACGGCCACCGAAAGGTAGGTCGTCGTGCCGTCCGGGGTGAGCTGGCCGGCCGCGCCGGGATCGAGGAAGCTGCGCACCGAACGCACCCCGTCGAGCGCGGCGATCCGGCCGCTCGCGGCCGTCACCGTGTCGGCCAGCGACCCGGCCGCGGCCGGATCGGTGGCCTGCACGACGACCACCACCGGGTCGGCGGCCTGCCCGGGGAACTGGTCCTGCAGGATCAGTTGCACCTGCTGCGACGCCGACCCGGGAACCTCGAAGCCGCCGGCGGCCAACCGTTGCGGCAGACCGAGGCCGAGCACGCTCAGGCCGGCCAGCAGCAGGACCCACACGCCGATGACCGAGCGGGGGTGACCGGTCACCGCCGCACCGAGACGCTCGAACCAGCCGGCGGCCGCCACCTTCGCCAGGGGCTCATCGGGTGGCGGCGGTGTGGCGGGCGGCGGTGTGGCGGGCGGCGGAGTGGTCGGCGGCGGCGGGACGGGCGGCGGCGAGGTGGCGGGTGCCGGCGAGGAGGCGGGTGGCGGCGTGGCGGGTGGCGGCGGAGCAGCCGGCGCCGGCGTGGCTGGTGGTGGCGTGGCTGGTGGCGGTGCGGCAGGCGAAAGGGCGGGTGGCGCCGGGACGGCCGGCGGAGCGGGCGGCGAGAGCGCGGGCGGCGACGGGCGTTCGGCCGACCCGGGATGCGGCGGCGCCGGCGCGGGCCTCGGTGCCAACAGCGCCGGAATCGCGATGAGCATGGTGGGCGACTCATCCGCGTCGCCCGCGTGATGCCGGCCGCGGGCGGCGACGGGATCGAGGACCATCGACAGGTGATCAGGCACAGCGGATCTCCTCATCGGCGTCCGGCCGCGATGCGGTCGGACGTGGGCGGTTGACCAGCATGCTGCGGACCAGCACACCGGGCGACAGGAACTGCCGGACGCTCATCCGCCGCTCACCGAACTCGGCGACGTGGCGGGCCACCCGCGGATCGCGGACGGCGGCGGCGTAGAGCAGGCGCTCGACCGGATTGAACGCTCGCCCACCGGCGTAGTCACTCATCAGCCGGTGGTGGCCGGCCAGTTCCCGGCGGTGGCGGGCCGCGTACCGGCGCAGTCCGAAGTCCGGATCGTCTCCCCGGGCCAACGCCGACCCGGTCGCGTCGACCAGCCAGGCTGCGCTCCGGAACGCGAAACTGCAGCCGGTGCCCCACAGGTAGTCCGAGGTCATCGCCGCGTCACCGACCAGCGCCAGACCCGGCGCGGCCGCGCGGCGCGAGACGCAGTCGTAGTTCAACACTCCCGACAGGTCGCCGACCTGCTCGGCCGACGACAGGTCGGGACCGTCGGGCAGGCTGCGCAGCATCCGCAGGTAGCTGCCGCGCAGGTCCTTCCGGAACTCCGGCAGCCGGTCCCGGGCCGGCATCACGCTGAGGATCGTGACCTCGCCGTTCGGGAAGGCGTAGGCAATGTCCGGTTCGAGCATCCACATCCGCGAGGTGGTGTCGGGGAGGCCAACGCCGGTGAACGGGGCGAAGTATACGAAGCGGCCGTGCGGCCGGATCGCGCCGGGCTGCCCGGCGCTGTCGGCGACCTTGGACGCGCGGCCGTCCGCGCCGACCACTAGGCGTCCCATGATCTCACGGCCGGTGCCGCCCGTGCGGACCCCGACCACCCGTCCGGCCCGCACGATCACGTCCGAGACACGTTGACCGTTCATCAATGTCACGTTCGGCTCGGCGGCCGTGCTGGCCCGCAGCAGCGGATCGAGGGCCGACCGGCGGATGTTCACCCCGATGTCGGCGTCCGGCTGGTGATCGCCGGGAAAGTCCAGCCAACCCCATCGGGTCCAGATGCTCAGCCGGTTCGGTTGACCTCCGGCGTCCAGAACCGCGTCGGCCAGGCCGAGTCGGCGGATGACCGGCCAGGCGGTCGGCTGGACGAAGTGGGTGCAGGCGCGCTTGTAGTGCCCGGGGTCTCGGTGTGCCTCGAGCAGTGCGACCGACAGCCCATGCCGGGCATAAAGGGTGGCTGCCGTGCAGCCGGCCAGGCTGGCGCCGACCACCACGACGTCGAACTGATCTTGGGGCACGAACTCTCCTCGGAACGGTCGGGGGATCGCACTGGGTACAGGGAGAAGCGGACGGTTCGGGAAATACACCCGATTCCCGATGTATTCCCAGCGACCGATGACTCTCTGTACCGTCAGCCCGCTCGTGCCAGCCGAGCCGAATAAAGGGAGCCGCAAAACAATGAATCATCAACCTCATGGACGGCCGCGCGCCACACACGGTCCGACGATTCTGGTCACGGGAGGGGCCGGCGTCGTCGGGACGGAACTGCTGCCCCGCCTGCTCAACGGGCCGCGCCGCCCGGAGGTGATCGCCCTGGTGCACGAGCGGGACGTGCACACCCCCGGCGTGCGGTCGGTCCGGGGCAGTGTCGCGGCCCCGCGGCTGGGCCTGTCGACGGGCGAGTATGCGGACCTGGCCCGCCGGGTGGACGTCGTGGTGCACGCCGCGGCCAACGTGTCGTTCAAGCGGACCGAGGACCATGCGGCGACGAATATCGTTGGCACTCAACAGGTGCTGGCCTTCGCGGAACGGGCTGGAGCCCCGCTGGTGCATGTCAGCACGGCCTATCTGCATCCGCAGGACAACTCGACGCGGCCCCGCACGTCTGTGAGGTATGCCGCATCCAAACGAGCCGCGGAGCTGGTGGTCCGTCAGGGGGCCGTGCCGGCCAGCATCGTCCGTCCGTCGATCGTCATCGGCCGCAGCGACAACGGTGAGACGAGCGAGTTCCAGGGTTTCTACCACGCCGCGTCCGCACTGCGCCGGGGGATGCTGCCGATGCTCCCATTCTCGAAGCACTGGCCGCTCGACCTGATTCCCTGCGATGTCGTCGCCGATTCAATCGCCACCGTGGTCGAACGTGAATTGTTCGGTCGCGATTTCTGGCTGACCGCCGGCTCGCGTGCACTGACCCTGGGCGAAACGGTCGACATACTTCTTACCCATTCATTAACAAATGGTGTCCACATGGAGAAGCCCCGCTTCGTGGCCCCGGACACCTACCACCGGCTGATCGAGCCGGTCTTTCTCGACGCCCTGCCCCGCTCGATGCGAATGGCGGTGAGTTCCCTGATGGATCTGTTCCTGGACTACGTGTCCATGGAGGAACCGTTCCCGAGTTCCCTGGACGAGTTGGCGGCGGCGGGTGCCGCCCCGCCGCCCGACTTCCCGGCCAGCGTCCGCAACAGCCTGGATTTCTGGCACCGCGAGACCGAGCAGGCGGCCCTCGGGGCGGTGGCCTGACGTGGACACCACGACCGATCGCCGAGCGGCCCTGGACCGGTACCGGCGACACGTGAACAAGTCGTCCGCCGCCCTCGTCGAACTGCTCGGCGCGCCGCTGCCCGAACGGGCCGAGGGCAACCACATCTACGACGCCGACGGCAACCGCTACCTGGACTGCGCCGGGTTCGGCGTCAACCTCATCGGACACCGGCACCCGACCGTCATCGACGCGGTCAAGCGCCAGCTCGACGCCTCGCCGCTGGTCAGCAAGCCACTGATCAGCCGGGTCACCGCGGACGCGGCGGCCGCCCTGGCCCAGGTCGCCCCGGCCGGCCTCGATCACGTCTACCTGACGAACTCGGGCGCCGAGGCCGTCGAGGTCGCCCTCAAGCTGGCCCGCCTGCACGGCCGCACCCGCATCATCGCCATGCGGGACGGCTTCCACGGCAAGACGTTCGGCGCGTTGAGCGTCACCGGCCGACCCGCCTACCGGGCACCGTTCGAGCCGCTGCTGCCCGGCGTGGAATTCGCCGCCTTCGGCGACATCGACGACCTGGCCCGGCGGCTGGCCACCGACGGCGAGCGTACCTGCGTGATCGCCGAACCCATCCTCGGCGAGGGCGGGGTCCACGTCCCGCCGGCCGGCTGGCTGACGGCCGTCCGTGAGCTGTGCACGCGCGCCGGCGCGCTGCTGATCCTGGACGAGATTCAGACCGGGCTCGGCCGGGTCGGGGCCTGGTGGGCGGCCGGCACCGAGGGCGTCGTGCCGGACATCCTGCTGTCCGGCAAGATCCTGTCCGGCGGCGTGGTCCCGGTCGGCGCGGTGCTGGCCACCGACGAGGTGTTCCGCCCGCTGGACGACGACCCGATGCTGCACTCCTCCACCTTCGCCGGCAGCCCGCTCGCGGCGGCCGCGGTGACCGCCACGCTGTCCGTGCTGCGGGACGAGAACCTGATCCAACGGTCCGCCGACCTGGGCACCGAGCTGTCCGCAGCCGTCCGCGGCATCCTCGCCGAGCACTGCCCCGGCCTGGTGGCCGAGGTCCGCGGACGCGGCCTGCTGATAGGAATGGACTTCGTGTCCAGTGATCTCGCGGTCGAGTTCCTGATGGAGCTGATCGCCAGGCGGGTTGTCCCGTCGTACTCGCTCAACAAGTACAACGTCCTGCGATTCACCCCGCCGGCCACACTCGCCACCCGCGACGTCGACGAGCTCTGCGAGGCGCTCACCGGCGCGGCCCGCGAGGTCGGCCGGCGGCGGGCCCGTGCCTCCCGCATCCCCACCGTCCGCTCCACCCACGCTGCAGAGGAGTTCCCGTGCGCTTCGTGACCATCGACGCTCTCGTCCCCCACCGCCCGTCGAGCGAGGTGTTCCGCACCCTGGCCGACTACGCCCGCTACCCCGAGCTCACCCCCGTGGTGCGCGACGTCCAGGTCTGGACTGATGCCGACGGTGATCTGATCAGCAGCTGGGAGGTCAACTTCCGCAACGGCATCCTGCGCTGGACCGAGCGGGACGTGATCGACGAGCCCGGCCTGCGGATCGACTTCGTCCAGACCGAGGGTGACGTGGCCGAGTTCGCCGGTAGCTGGCTGTGCCGGGCTGAGAGGGACGGCACCGCGGTCCGTTTCGAGGCCCTGGTCGACCTGGGCATCGCGAGCCTGGCCGATGTGCTGGATCCGATCGCCGCCCGCACACTGGCCGAGACCATCACCGGGATCCTGGTCGGCCTGTTCGGGGACGACGTCCGGTTCGACGTCATCGACCACGAGACGACACAGGTGCCGGCCGGCGCCCTCCCCCTGCGCGCGGAGGTGGCGGCATGACCTTTCTGCAGGCCGAACGGGCGGCCCTTCAGGGGCTGCTGCCCGGGCTGGACGCCGCGCTGGCGGCCGAGCCGCTGATGACCTGGGAGAGCCGGGACAGCAAGGCGCTCAAACTGTTCCGGGACGCCGGTGGCTGCGGCCTGCTGGTGCCGGCCGAGCACGGCGGGCACGGTGTCGATCCGGTCACCGCGGTTCGCGTGCAGCGGGCGATCGGGGCCCGCTCCCCGTCACTGGCGGTGGCCACGACCATGCATCACTTCTCCGTCGCCTCGCTGGCCGAACTGTCCGCGCTGGGCACCGGTTTCGAATGGGCGGTGCTGCAGGCGATCGCCGAGCAGCAGTTCTACCTGAGCTCGGCGTTCGCCGAGGGCAACCCGAGCACCAACATCCTGGCCCCGCGGGTGACCGCCCGGAAGGTGGAGGGTGGCCTGCTGGTCAACGGCAGCAAGAAGCCGTGCAGCCTGACCTGGTCGATGGACCTGATGTCGGCCAGCGTCGCCGTTCTCGACGACGAAGTAGACGACGGTGTGCCGGCGAAGCTGGCCATCGTGCTGATCCCGGCCACCGACCCGGGCCTGACCCGCCGCCCGTTCTGGGAGAGCTTCGTGCTGGCCGGCGCGGAGAGCGACGAGGTGGTCCTGACCGACGTGTTCGTCCCGGACATGATGGTCTTCCACCCGGCCGAGGCCACCATGACCGACCCGATCCAGGGCCGTGGATTCCTGTGGTTCGAGCTGCTGGTGGCGGCCTCCTACATCGGCGTCGCGTCCGCCCTGGTGGAGCGGGTGCTGCTGACCGGGCGCGGCACGCCGCAGGACCGGGTGGCGCTGGTCGCGGACCTGGAGTCGGCCATGGCCGCGGTCGAGGCCGTCGCGGCTGGCCTCCCGGCACGGTCCGACCGGGACGTTGAGGACATGCTCACCCGGTCCCTGTACGTGCGCTACGGGGTGGAGAACGCCGTCGCCCGGGTGTCGATGGCCGCGGCCGCGCTCGCCGGCGGGATCGCGTTCGTGTCCTCGCCCGATATCGCCCACCTGCTGGCCGCATCCCGCGCGCTGGCCATGCACCCGCCGGCCATCGGGCCGGTCAGCGAGGCCCTGGACAGGTCGCTGCGCGGCGGCCGGTTCACCGCCTGACCCGGGGACGAATCATGGATCACAAGAACTTCTTCATGACCCGCACCACTCACCGGCTGATGCGCCTGGAATACCTGATCGCGCTGGTCGTCAGCGTCGTGTTGGCGATCATGCACCTCGGCGAGATCCGGTGGCTGGTGTTCGTCGGCCTGTTCGCAGTCATCGATGTGATCGGCTACCTGCCGGGCCTGTTCATCTGGATCAGGCGGCACGGTGAGGTGCCCAAGGCGTTTTACGTCTCCTACAACATCGCCCACCACCTGGGCACCGCGGCCGCCCTGGCCGGCCTGTGGTGCCTGATCGCCGGGCCGGAGTGGGCGTTGCTGGCCCTGCCGATCCACCTGATGGGCGACCGGGCGTTGTTCGGCAACATGCTCAAGCCGTTCGGGGTGTCGTTCGAGCCCAAGACGCACCCGCTGTACGCCGAGTTCGCCGCCGCCTACCAGGCGGCCCAACGGGAAGGGGGGTCGGTGCCCGATGTCGCACCCATCGACCAGCCTGTCGCCGCACCGGCCCGCTGACCTCATCGACCGGCGAGTCGCACAACTGGCCGCCCATGCCGACAACCATTCCGCCTTCCTGACGGTCAACTCAGACACCCAGTACTTCGAGATCCCCGACGTGGACGGATTCGTCGCCTACCGGCGATCCGGCCGGCTGCGGGTGCAGTTCGGTGGGGTGGTCGCCGCCTCCGATCAACAGGAGCGGCTGCTCGCGGCCTTCCTCGCCGACACCCGGGCGTCCGGGCAGCGGGCCATGGCGGTCCAGCTCACCCCGGCCGACGTCGACACCTTCCGCGCGCAGGGTTATCGGATCAACCAGTTGGGCAGCTCCTACGCCCTCGACCTGAGCCGGCAGTCGTTGGCCGGCAAGCACTTCGTCCAGCTGCGGAACAAGATCTCCCGGGCCCGGCGGGCCGGGGTGCAGGTGGCCGAGGTCGGCGTCGACCGGCCGATGACAGTCGAGCTGTCCGGTCAGCTGGCCGATCTGGACCGGCAGTGGTTGCACACCAAGGGTTCCCATGAACTCGCGTTCATGATCGGGGAACGGTCCGGCCCGGCCGACGGGCACCGCCGACTGCTGGTCGCCGAGCTCGACGGGCGGGTCGTCGGCTACATCAGCTTCTCGCCGGTCCACGGTGCCCGGCCGGGCTGGTTGCACGACCTCACCCGGCGCCGGCCCGACGCGCCGCCGGGCGTGATGGAACTCATCGTCTCGGAGATGATCGACCGGCTGCGGCGGGCGACCGGTGCGCCGGGCTGGCTGCACTTCGGCTTCACCCCGTTCGTCGGTTTGGACGAGCAGCACCGGGTGCCCGGGCGTTCGCCGGCCGTCGACCGCGCCGTCGGTCTGCTGGCCCGGCACGGCGAGAAGCTCTATCCCGCGGCTGATCAGGTCGCCTACAAGCTCAAGTGGCGACCGCACGTCATCGAGCCCGACTACCTGGCCTTCCACGGGCGCCCCCGCCTCGGGTCGGTGGGCCGGCTGCTGCGCCTCACCCGCGTCCTCTGAGCATTGCTCGCCGCAAGGGCTTGTCCCGGCTCCGCCGGGGCTGTCCACCCCCATTGCTCGCCGCAAGGGCTCGTCCCGGCTCCGCCGGAACCCACACTTCCACCATCATCCGAAGGACACCGACATGACGATGACGACAGTCCCGGCCGGCTACCAGCCGTCGCCCTGGTGGGTCGGCCCGGCGGGCACCCCGCGGCCGCCGCTGGTCGGCGACGTGCGCGTCGACTACGTGGTGGTCGGCGCGGGCCTGGCCGGCCTCGCCGCCGCCTACCACCTGCGCCGCAACGACCCCGACGCCAGCATCGTCGTGCTGGAGGCCAATCGCGTCGGCTCGGGCGCGACCGGTGCCAGCACCGGCATCGTGGCCCCCGGGGTCGGCGGGCCGATCACGCTGCTGCGGCGCCGCCATGGGGACCGGGTCGCGTCGGCGACGTTCGCCGGTTCGGTCACCGCCGTGGCCCGCACCGTCGAACTGGTCGACCGCGAGAACCTCGACTGCAACCTGGAACTCAACGGGCAACTGGTCTGCGCCGTGTCCAGGCGGCAGGATCGGGCGCTGCGGGCGCAGCACCGGTCGTTCGCCGAACTCGGGTTCGACATCCCCTACCTGCCGGCGCGGGACCTGGCCGACCGGTTCGGCGGTCGGCCCTACCTGTCGGCGTTGCGGCACCCGCTGGCCGCCACCCTCGATCCGGTCGAGCTGTGCCGTTCACTCGCCGACCGGCTCACCGACCTCGGCGTGACGATCCACGAGCGCAGCCCGGTCCTGTCGGTCCGTCCCGGTGTCCCGGTTCAGCTGCGCTGTCCGGCCGGCATCGTCCGGGCCCGGCACGTGGTGATGGCCACCGACGGGGTGCAACCCGAGGGCCTGCGGTCGGCCGGCGTCGTCCCGATCACCGGACATGTCATCCGCACCGAACCGCTCACCGACCGGCAACTGCGCCGGATCGGTTGGCGGGACCGCGATTCGGTGGTCGACTGCCGCACCTTCTTCAACTACTACCGGCTCACCCCGGACAACCGGATCATCATGGGTGGCGGCCGGGTCACCCTGCCGCCGGGCGTCGCCGCCGGCCCGTCGGGCAGCGACACCGCCTGGTCCCGCACCGAAGTCGAGCTCCGGACGATCTTCCCGGAACTCGCCGAGGTGCGTGTGACCGACCGCTGGTCGGGCCGCATCGGCTCCGTGCTCGACCGGATGCCCCGGCTGGGCCGGCTGCCGTCGGCCCCGGGCGTCTGGTTCACCGGTGGATGGTGCGGGCACGGCATTCCGCTGTCCGTCCAGGCCGGCTTCGAGATCGCGCGGCGCATCACCGGCGACCGGGGTGAGAGCGACGTGGCCTGGTACCGGGACAAGGTGCTCGGACTGCCCGGCGGCCCACCACGGGACTGGGGGCTGCGGGCCTATCTGGCGAGCCTGGACCAGCGGGACCGGGTGCTGGACCGGTTCGGCCGGGCCGGGCACGAGTTCACCACCGCCGTCCGCGGACCGGTCGGCGTGGTCCGATGAGGGCGCAGGGGTTCGACTTCATCGTCGTCGGGGGTGGTTCGGCGGGCTGCGCGCTGGCCGGACGGCTGTCCGCCGACGAGTCGCGGACCGTCCTGCTGCTCGAGGCCGGCGGCGCTCGACGTCGCCCGGAATCGATGGTGCCGGCCCTGTACTCGCGGTTGTTCCGGTCCAGGGTGGACTGGGCCTACCGGACCGAACCGCAGCCCGAACTGAACCGTCGCCGGTTGTTCTGGCCGCGCGGACGGATGCTCGGCGGCAGCTCCGCGATGAACGACATGGTCTATGTCCGGGGCAACGTCGCCGACTTCGACGGCTGGGCGGCAGCCGGCAACCCCGGCTGGGACCACGACTCGCTGCTGCCGCACTTCCGCGCGGCCGAGACGCAGCTGTGGGGACCGACCGGGCCGGACGCCGAGAACCGTTGGCTGGCCCCGCGGACCGCCGACTTCCTGGCCGCCGCCGAGCGGGTCGGCCTGACCCGCAACGACGGTTTCAACGGCGCCGTCCAGGACGGGGTGGGGCGTCACCAGGTCGCCCAGCGCCGGGGACGCCGGGTCAGCGCCGCCGACGCGTACCTGCGCCCGTTGGGCTCGCGCGGGAATCTCACGATCGTGACCGGCGCGCGGGTCACCGGTCTCGTCTTTTGCGGGTCCCGGGTGGTCGGCGTCCGTTGGGTGCGCCGCGGCCAGGCCGAACACGCCCGGGCGACCGCCGAGGTGGTGCTCACCGGCGGCGCGATCAACACCCCCACCCTGCTGATGGCCTCGGGCATCGGCGACGCGACCGACCTGCGGCGGCTCGGCATCGACGTGCGGATGGACCTGCCCGGCGTCGGCCGGAACCTGCAGGATCACCTGATGGTGCCGGTCTGTTGGCGCTCGGTCGAGCCGACGAGCCTGATCGACGGGCGTCGGCCCCGGTGGATCGCTGAGTACCTGCGGCATCGGCGGGGTCCAATGGCCTCCAACGTCGGGCAGGCGGGGGCGTTCGTCCGCAGCCGCTCCGGGCTGGACGCGCCCGACCTGCAGCTGGTGTTCGCGCCCGTGCTGCTGGACGGGATCCGGGACGAGCGGGTCGTCGAGCCGACCGAGCACGGCTACTCGATCGGCGCGATCCTGCTCCAGCCGGGCAGCCGCGGCCGGATCACCCCTGGGTCGACGGATCCGTCGGCCCGACCCGTCATCGACCCCGGGTATCTCGCCGACCCGGCCGACCTGGCCACGTTGGTGCGCGGGGTCCGGCTGGCCCTGCGGATCGGGGCAGCCGCGCCGCTGGCGGGGGCGGCGCGAGCGGCGCACCCGCTGGGCGCGGCGTCCGACGCCGCCGTCGAGCGGTTCATCCGGGCGAACGTCGACACCATGTTCCACCCGGTCGGCACCTGCCGGATGGGCCCGTCATCGGACCCCGATTCGGTGGTCGACCCGACGCTTGCGGTGCACGGCGTCGATGGCCTGCGGGTGGCCGACGCGTCCGTCATGCCGATGATCACCCGGGGCAACACCCACGCTCCGGTCTCCGTCATCGCCGAGAAGGCCGCCACCCTCCTCCTGGCCGGCCGCACACCCGCGCGGATCGACTCCGCCGGCGCGGACGAAGTCTCACCGAATGTGACGGGTGAGGCGCAGGTCAACGACTTCGTCCACGCGTCCGGTTGGGGTGGGTCGGCATGACGGCGTTCGACCCGGCGGACTTCCGCGCCGTGCTGGGCCGGTTCGTCACGGGGGTGACCGTGGTGACCGTGCGGGACCGGCAGGGTCCGCACGGCGTCACGGTCAACTCGTTCACGTCGCTGTCGCTGGAGCCGCCGATGGTCCTGGTGTGCCTGCGCCGCACCGGACGCAGCGCCGCCACGCTCCGTCGATCCGCGCACTTCGGGGTGAGCATCCTGGGTGCCGAGCAGGAAGAACTGGGCCGCTTCTTCGCCCGGGCCGACCGCCCCAGCGGGGCCGGCGCGTTCGACGACGTCCCCCACCGCGCCGGCATCGACGGCGTCCCGCTGATCGAGGGGGCCGCCGCCCAGCTGGAATGCCGGGTCCGGCAGCGCATCCGCGCCGGTGACCACCTGATGTACGTGGGTGAGGTGGTGGGTCTGCACGTGGACGGCGCCGTCGACTCGTTGGCCTTCCACCGCGGCCGTTTCCTGTCCGTGGCCTAGCGTCGGTCGAGCTCGCGAGGCCGCAGGACAACACGGGAGGAAGGACGCGTCAGGCAATCCGGTGACGGCGAACCGGTGCCCAGCGGCCTGCTCGCCGGCCGGTGGAACGATCCCCGTACCGGCCGCGTTGATACTGCGGGTACCCCGAGTGAGAAATCAGGGTTGTCACCTGAGGCGATCCGAGGTCCGGAAGCGGACAGTGGATGGTGCAGGAGGACACACACCGGGGCCGCCCGGGACCAGCCGGCAGCTGTGGAGGAGTATC
>DATDBV010000063.1:0-3606 GCA_036524715.1 Nakamurella sp.
GCGAGGCCGGCAGAAGGCTAAGCAGACAAAGGTCGCGCGGGAGCTCAAGTACCACACCTCGTCGATCGACGTAAATGCCTTGCAGCGCGAACTCACCGGCGGGACGGAGTATCAACCGCAGCCCCCGGTCATCGATGACGACGACGACGACGACGATCCCTACGCCTCGTACTCCAAGTACGTCGCGGAAGAGGACGACGACGCGCCGGGTTACGCAAGCCGTCGACGGTAGGGTCGGGTTCCCCGCCGTCCGGTCGCCGGCTGGTCACCACCAGCCCCTTGCGCTTCGACCAGATCAGCAGGGACACCGACATCGCGAGCATGATCCCCAACAGGACGGCAAGGTCCCCGAATGGGTCTCGTCGTCGATGATGACGTTCATGCCGTAGATCGAAGACAGGGCCGTGGTCGGCAGCGTCACCGCGACGATCACCGCAAGCCGTTCGACCGCGATGGTCACTATGTGCTCGTCCGCGCCTGGAAGCACTCGATCGTGCCGAACAGGTACTCCATCTGGCCGCGGGCCATCGCCGGGAGCAGTTCGACCTTTTCGACGCTGTCGATCAGTTGTTCGCCGTGCCGGCCCGAATGCCTCGATCTTGACCATCCGGGCGTAGACCTCGAGCATGCCGTGCCTGGCCCGGAACATCTCCTCCAGGAACTGCTCGGCGTCGCCAAGGTGACCGCCGGTCACGCTGGCAGGCCCCACACGTCCAGAACACGCCGTCGGTGACGGGCGAGCAGGGCCGGCAGGTCGGACACCGCGTGGTCGGACAGCACCGGCTCACCGACCCGCCCGGCCGAAGTCCGCACGGACCCTGACGTCCGCGAGCCCTCCCGACTGTAGTCACGGACACCGCCCGACCCGACCCCGCGTGGGCCGGGATCAGTCTGCGCCCGAGGTACTCGGTGCCCCTCCTGATCCGTCCGGTTCAGGGCAGGCCAGCCGGCCGGAGCAAATGTGCAGACCTACCGAGCGGCGTTGCGGACCGCGCCGTTGCGTCGCCTGCTGGCCGCGCACGCAACAGACCCCCAGCACGGGTGGTGACCAGCTCAACGGGGCCGATCGCCGCCGGCTCGCCGCACGTCGGGCCGCGAAAGAATCAACGCGATGTCCCACCTGGGTCTGGCTGACCCACCCCGACCGGACTTCCCCATGGTCGAGAGGTTGTCGGTAGCAGTCACCGTTGAACTCGGCGTGCTCATCGCCCGTCCGCTGGCGAATTCGCTGAACCCCGGCCACACCGTGATCGCGGTCGCCTTCCCGCACGTGATCGCGGTTCGCCGCCGCGCGACGGATCCTGCAGCCGCGCGCCGTATCAGGCACGGCCCGCGGCCTTTCTGAACCAGTGCGAGCAGATCGGGCAGGGGGAGCACATGGCGCAGGTTGTGGCCATCGCCGCCGCTCCGATCCCGACGGGGTCACCGATGCCGGACGCGGCCGGCCCGGATGGCCCGGCCCCGACACCGGTGCTCCGGTTCGAATGCCGGATCGTGCCGGCCCGGACCGGCGCCTGCGCCCCGGGCGCCGGCTCGTCCAGCCGCCCGGCGACGGCCAACGGTCGGTGTCGCCTTCCACGTCGGTACTCGGAGGATCGGCGGGCCGCCGGCCTGCGGTTGTCCACCGTCAACCCGAGCGGCGAGCTTCCGGCCGCGATGCTGGGCCGGACCAACGGCGCCACCGTTGCGGGCGGACGATCCTGCACGCTGTCCAGCGAGCATTCGGCGTCGGTCGCCGACCCTGGTCGAGCCCGACAGGCCCCTGGTCGCCCACGCCGGAACGCTGGTCAACGAGGCCGTGCTGGTGCGCCACCGCGGGTGGAGTCCGGGTGACGCCGACCAGGCCGACCTACCGGTCCGCTCTGCGTATCCGGCAGTTTCGACTCCTGCTGGCCGGGCACGGCATCGGCACCGTCGCCCAGCTCATGCTCACCCTCGCGTTGGGCATCGAGGTGCTCGAGCAGACCGGGTCCGGCGGGTGGCTGTCGGTGACGGTGGCACTCGGCTTCGTGCCCTACGTGCTGGCCTCCGGTTACGCCGGACTGCTGGCCGACCGCCACTCCCGCAGCGCGATGCTGACGGTCTCGTTCGTCACCCGTGCAGGGTGCGCGGCGCTCCTTGCGTTGGGCCTGCCGCTGCACTGGCCGGTGCCGTTGCTGGTGGCGGTGGCGGCGATCGCGGCCGTGCTGGCCACCCCGTCCTATCCCGCGCTGGCCGCGGCCACCGTGCAATGTGTGCCCGACGAGCAGCTTCCGCCCGCGAACGCGCTGGTCACCGGAGTGGAGAACGTGACCTGGATGGCCGGTCCGGGGGTGCTCGGAGTGCTCCTGCTGTTCGGCGCCGGTCCGTCGGTCGGGACCGCGACGGCGACCGCCCTGTTCCTGGTCGCCGCACTCCTGTCCGCCCAGGTGCGACTGCCCCGGCCGCCCCGCGAACCCGCCGACGTGGGCGCCTGGCGGGAACTCCGGGCCGGCCTGCACGCCGTGGCGAGGGTCGCGGCGGTGCGCCGGCCGATGTCCGTCGCGGTGATCGACAACTTCCTCTACGGCTACGTCGTGGTGGCCATGGTGCTGCTGGCCGACGCCGTCTTCGGTGGCGAGCAGGGCATTGGCCTGCTGAACGCGGCCCTGTCGGTCGGCGGTGTCCTCGCCCTGCTGCCGTTGAATACGCTCGCCGCCCGCTTCCGGCCCGCTGCCGTGCTGATGGCGGTGATGACCGCATTCGCCGCCGCCACCATCGCGCTCGGACTGTCCGGTTGGGTGGTCCTTTCGGTCGTCCTGGTCGGACTTGCCGGCGCCACGTCCCTGGTGGCGGAGGTCACCGCGGTGACGCTGCTGCAACGAGCGGCTCCCGAGGAGCTGACAGCCCGGGTGTTCGGGGTGTATGACCAGCTCAACGTGGGCGCCCTCGCGTTCGGGTCGCTGATCGCCGGACCCCTGGCGGACGCCATGGGGCCGGGCACCGCGATGGTCGCGGTGGCGTCGGTGTGCCTGCTCCTCGCCGGAGTGGCGACGTGGCGGCTGCGCGAGCCGGCCCACCCAGGTCGTCATGCGGCGGTTCGGTCGTCCCGCTGGACCGGCCGGCCGGCAATGGCCTCGGGAGCGGTCAGCCGGCCGGGGTGATCAACCGGGCCACCGCGATCCGCACGGCCTCCCGCCGGGCGGCCACCTCTGCGGTGTCGACAGGGTCGTCGACGGGCCGCGGTCCCAGCACCAGGCTGCCCTGCACCAAGCCCAGCAGCAATGGGATCAAACGCTCCGGGGAAATCGACCCGTCCACCACGCCGGCCCGCTGGGCGGCCGCCAGCGCGTCCACCTTGCGGGCCGTGAACTCCCTCGACTGCGGCAGACCCTCGATCGACCCGGAGCGCTCGAGGCTGAACCACAGGGCCAGGCGGACCAGATTCGGGTGGGCCAGGGTGAAGTCGTGCAACCGGACGGCGTACTCGGGCAGGTCGAGGGCATCGAACGGCACGGAGTCCAGCAGTTCGCCGATGATCGCCTCGACGGTCGCGTCGAACAGGCCCTCCTTGCTGCCGAAGTTGGCGTAGATCCGCTCCTTGTTGGCCTCCGCGGCGGCGGCTATCCGATCCACCCGCCCGCCGGC
>DATDBV010000064.1:0-3919 GCA_036524715.1 Nakamurella sp.
TGCGCATCCGGCGGAAGTCGACCGCGCCGAACCGGCGGGGTTCGCGGCCGAGCATGATGTTCTCGGCAACAGACAGATTCGTCACCAGGTTGACTTCCTGGTAGACGGTGGCGATCCCGGCGTCCTGGGCCTGCCCGGGCCCGCTGAACATCACCGACTCACCCCGCACGGTGATGGTGCCGCTGTCGATGGTGTAGACGCCGGTCAGCGCCTTGATCAAGGTCGACTTCCCCGCGCCGTTCTCGCCCATCAGCGAGTGCACCTCGCCGGGGAAGAGTCGGAACGAGACGTTCTGCAGGGCCTTGACCCCGGGGAAAGTGATGCTGATGTCGCGCATCTCGACGACCGGTGTACTCGATCCCGGATTGGCTACCGAATCGTGTGGCATCAGATGGTCCGTCCTGGAGGTTGGATACGGAATGCGGGATGGGCGCCCCGGGGATCCGGGGCACCCACCCGCGGCGGGATCAGTACTGCCGGGCGGGCAGGGCGGCGATCGCCTGCTCCTGGTCGAACGTGGTCTCGACGGTCACGATGCGGGCCGGGATCTCCTGGCCGGCGAGCACCGCGCTGGCCGCCTGGAACAGCTGGTCACCCAGCAGCGGCGAGCACTCAACGATGAAGTTGATCTTGCCGGCGGCCAGGGCCTCCATGCCGGCCTTCACCGCGTCGATCGACACGATCTTGATGTCCTGGCCGGGCACCTTGCCGGCCGCCTCGATCGCCTCGATGGCACCCAGCGCCATGTCGTCGTTGTGCGCGTACAGCAGGTCGATGTCGGGGTGCGCCGCGAGGAAGCCCTCCATGACCTCCTTGCCGCCGTCCCGGGTGAAGTCACCGGTCTGCGACGCCAGCACGTTGAACGACGGGTCGTTGCCCAGGATGTTGTCCCAGCCGGTGGCCCGGTCGTTCGCCGGCGCGGAGCCGGTGGTGCCCTCCAGGACCACCATGTTCACCTGGTCCTGCCCGGTGAACTCGGTCTTGGCCCAGGTGGCAGCCTTCTCGCCCTCGGCGACGAAGTCCGAACCGATGAACGTCTTGTACAGGCTCGAGTCGGAGTCGACCGCACGGTCGGTGAGGATGACCGGGATGTCCGCGGCCTTGGCCTCCTCCAGCACGGCGTCCCACCCGGTCTCGACGACCGGGGAGAACGCGATCAGGTCGACGCCCTGGGTGATGAACGTCTTGATCGAGGCGATCTGCTTGGCCTGGTCACCCTCGGCCCGAGGTGAACTGCAGGTCGACGTTGTTCTCCTCGGCCGCCCGCTTGATGTCGTCGGTGTTCGCGCTGCGCCAGCCGCTCTCCGACCCAACCTGGGCGAAACCGACGACCGCGCCGTCGAGCATGGCCGGGTCGATCGGGGGCAGTTCGGCGTCGGCACCGGCCGAGCCACCGGCCGCCGCGGACGTGGCCGAGCCGGCCGCCGAGGTCGCGGCGGTGCCGTCCGCCGCGGTGGTCGTCCCTGACGACGACCCGCCACTACTGCCGCACGCTGCCAGGGTCAGCGCGACCCCCAGGGCAGCCATGGCGGCCAGTGACTTCTTGAGCATGTGTGGACTCCTCCAACGCTGCAGGGACCTCGCGACGTCGACGCGCGACGAGACTTCCGGGTGCACCGGGCCGGTGACGTCCCGACGAGCGCCCGGAGCCGGCGCGGACGGAGCCGGCTCGCAAAGTCCCGGACGGGATTGCTGCCGTCGTCGGCCGACCGTTCTCCAACTCCGTGGCTTTCGCGAGGGCGGGCCATTCGGTCCGCCCCGCTAGTGTTAGCGTTCACATCCATCAGGTCAAGTGGCTGGACGGAGAATTCTTCTCCGACGTCGTCGTGCGCCTTTCGTGATACGATCGTGACCGATCCGTGATAATTCTGGCTGGTTTTCGCAGCCGACGTGCGGTTGGATCGCGCCCGCGGTGCGTCACCGGGCATGACGGGCCTTGACGGATCCTCGTTCGTTGACGATCATCTGGTGATGTGAGCGTTCACTACGCTGCGTCAGGCACCGTGCCCGCACGGTGAAGGGGAGGCATTGTCATGGCGAACGTGGCTGGGAATCATCAGCCCGCCGGCGCACGGCCACCGGCGTTGAACGACGTGGGCCGGCGGGCGGGGGTCTCCCATCAGACGGTGTCTCGGGTGCTCAACGGCCATCCGAATGTCCGCCCGGAGACCCGGGCGCGAGTGCTGAAGGCCGTCAGTGAACTGGGCTATCGACGCAACACCGCTGCCCGCGCACTCGTCACGAGAAAGTCGGCGATCATCGGGGTGATCACCAATGGATCCCCACATTTCGGTCCGAGCAGCACCTTTCAGTCGGTCGAGTTGGCCGCCCGGGACGCCGGCTACTTCGTCAGCGTGGCAAGCGTCCGCACCCAGGACCGACAGAGCCTCGCCCTGATGCTCGATCACTTCATGAGCCAGGCCGTCGAAGGCATAGTGGTCATCGCCCCCCAGGATTTCGCCGCGGAGGCCGTGGCCGACGCCGCCGGTCAGCTGCCGACGGTGGTCGTGGCCGACGCACCCCATCTGACCACTGTCGTGCACGTGTCGGTCGATCAAGCCGTCGGTGCCGAGCTGGCGATGACACACCTGATCAACCAGGGAAATCGCACCATCGCACACATTGCCGGCCCACTGGACTGGTTCGACGCGGCAGCGCGGGTGAATGCTTGGCGCTCCTGCCTCGATCGCGCCGGCCTGCCGCCGGGACGGCTCCTACAGGGGGATTGGACCGCGGAGTCCGGATACCGCGCAGCGGTTTCACTGCTCGGGTCCGGCCTGCCGGACGCCGTCTTCGCCGCGAACGACATGATGGCGCTCGGTGTCCTGCGCGCATTCCGCGAGCACGGGATCTCCGTGCCGGATGATGTGTCGGTGGTCGGGTTCGACGACGCCGACGGATCGGCCCATTTCGACCCACCGCTGACCACCGTTCGTCAGGAGTTCGAATCCTTGGGCCCGCTGGCCGTGCGGAGCCTGCGGGACTGGATCGCATCCGGCGGGCCGACCCCGACATCGAGCCAACGGATCCGCCCACGCCTGATAGTGCGCGAGACCTCTGCCAAGATGCGCGCCGGCATCGGGTTGCGTCGTCCGCCGGCGGCTTGAGAAACCGAAGGAGCCTGAGTGGCGCTCACACCTCTTGCGCGCTGTCCCGCACGACCAGGACCGGTTGCACCAGCGGGAAATGATCTGGCGAATGATTCAATTCTGCGAGCAGAATGTCGATACATTGATGGCCCAGCGCGAGCAAATCCTGCCGCACCGTGGTGAGAGACGGGATGAGATGACTCACGCCCGGAATGTCGTCAAATCCGACGACGGACATGTCTTCCGGGACACGAATTCCGGCCTCGTACATCGCCCGGATGAACCCGATCGCCATGAGGTCGTTGGCGACGAACATTGCGGTGGGCGGATTGCCCCGACGCTGGAGTACCTGTCCGAGCCGATACCCGCTCTCGGCGGACCAATCGCCTCGCAGGAGTGGACCGGGACGAAGATGGCGGCTTCGCAACTCCCGCCGCCAACCCTTGACCCGTTCGATGGCATCGAACCATGGATCAGGACCGGCGACATGCCCGATTCGCGTGTGACCCAGGTCGGCAAGGTGCGCGGTTGCCAGGACGGCGCCCAGCTCCTGGTCGATCGCGGTTGCCAGGACGCCGCGTACGGGTTGGATACCGGCGGCCACCATCACCAGCGGAATGTCCGTGACGAACGGTTCGGTGACGTGGGCCATCGCCGCCTCCGGTGCAATGACCACGATTCCTTCGACACCTTGATCGGCAAAATGATTGATGACATCCCGCACCGCCTTGGGTTCCATGCTGTTCAGACCGGCGACGCTGACATAAAAGCCGGCATCGCGTGCGGCCATCTCGACACCGATCAGCGTCGTGCTGGGACCCCAATGCGCT
>DATDBV010000065.1:0-11278 GCA_036524715.1 Nakamurella sp.
CCGCTCACCCGCGGTCTGCCGCAGGAGAACTGCTACGTCAACGTGCTGCGGGACGCGATGGCGGTCGACTCGCTCGATGAGTGCGGCCTCTACTTCGGCACCACCGGCGGGCAGGTGTACGCGTCCGCGGACGCCGGCGACAGCTGGTCGCCGATCGTCCGCGACCTGCCCGCTGTGTTGTCGGTCGAAGTGCAGACGCTCTCATGATCAGGGTGGTCCTGCCGGCGCATCTGAAGGACCTCGCCCACGTCCACGGCGAAGTGGAACTGCAGGTGGACGGCCCGGTGACGCAGCGCAGCGTGCTGGACGCGCTGGAGGCGCAGCTGCCGGTGCTGGTCGGCCGGGTACGCGACCACGAGACCCAACAGCGGCGCGGGTTCGTCCGCTTCTATGCCTGCGAGGAAGACCTCTCCCACGAACCCCCGGACGACCCGCTACCGGCGGAGGTCGCGTCCGGGAAGGAACCGTTCATGATCGTCGGCGCGATGGCCGGCGGCTGATCCCTCCCCCGCGCGCCGAGATCCACATGTGCAGCTTTCTTGCGCTGCTGGTGTGGATCTGGGGTAGGGCGCGTCGGCACTCGGGCGGGTTCGCGCGTGCTGCCCGCTGTCTTGGTCGGCGAGATCCACATGTGCAGCTTTTCGGCTGCTGGTGTGGATGAGGGGAGGGGCCGTGTCGCGGACGCGGGCCGGATCGCGAGTGCCGCCCGCCGGCCTGGTCGGCGAGATCCACATGGGCAGCAGTCTTGGACTGCCCCTGTGGATCTCGACCGGGCGTGCCGGTGTTGGGCTGATCATCTCGGCGCGGTAGCCGGCATCTCCGGCGCGAAATCGCCGAGATGATCAGCGTGGCATTCGGACCCTCAGGTATACGGACGCTGGGGATTCGCCCGATCCGCGCAGGTCGGCTCAGAGCAGGCGCGGCTGGTCGGCGTGGTCGTCCGCGCGAACGGCACCCGCGGCGGTCGCCGACTCGAGCAGATGCCGCGCCCGTCGGCCCAGATCGCCCAGGTCGACCCGGCCCACCTCGGCCGCCCGGGCCAGGTGTTCGGCCAGCTCGAGGGCCTCCTCCAGGATTGCCGGTTCGGCCGCCCGCTCCTGACCCATGTCGCCCAGGATGGTGCGTTCGGTGCGGGAGGCGACGATCGGGCCGCCGATGCCCTCCACCCACACCTGGGTACGCCGGCCGTCCCCGCGATCCTCGCCGCGGATGGGTTCCAGCGCGAAGATCTTGTCCGCCCGCGCGTATTTGCCGAAGCCGAGGAACACCATGTGCGGGTCGGGGGCCATGCCCCACAGTATCGGCAGTTCACCCGGCGCAACCGGGTCGGCCATGGCCGGCCGGACCTTCAACCATCGTGGCGGGATCCCAACCCTGGAGCTGCCCCCAGAGGGCTGGCCCAATCGCGGTAGGCCGGGTCATGGGCGTGCTCCATCGTCATCCTGTCGGGCGCGATGTAGCCGTCGACGGAGACGCTCAGGGCGAGGAAGACGGTCATGATGCCGCCAGCTCGCGGGCGGGGGCCTCGTGAGCTCGCGACAGCCGTGCTCACGGTCGGCGGGTTGGTCGGCCGCCGGTACCGGCCCGTCGAAGTAGGTGCCCTGCTCGGTGTGTTGGTGAGCTCGGTGCCGGCGTCGGTGGGCGCCAGCTCGACGGTGGCCAGCGAGACGGACATGATCGCCCCGCCGATCGCCAAGGGTCGGCCCCGGCGGAGCCGGGTGCGGGTCGGCCTTCGGCCCGGACGAGCCCAGGCTCCAAGATGGCGCTGTGAATACGGTGTCGATCGGCTGGCCGCTGGGAATCGTGCTGGTCGGGCTGACGGTCGGCGCCGCGCTGGTCGTGCGGCTGGGTGCGCTGACCGATTCGCGGTCGATCGCCATCGCCGGCCTGCGGGCGGTGCTGCAGCTGCTGGCGGTGAGTGCGGTGATCGCGGTCGTGCTGCGCTCGCTGGCGCTGACCGCACTGTTCCTGATCGTGATGGTCGCGGTGGCGGCCGCGACCAGCGCCCACCGGATCACCGGCTCGTGGCGTCCGCGATCGTGGATCACGGCAGTGCCGATCCTGGCCGGCGTGCTGCCGGTGCTGACCGCGATCCTGGCCAGCGGCGTGGTGCCGGCCGAGCCGGTCGCGATCCTGCCGATGGCGGGCATCCTGATCGGCGGCGCGATGACGGCGACCTCGCTGGCCGGCCGCCGACTGGTCGAGGAGCTCTCCGACCACCGTGGTGCCTACGAAGCGGCGCTCTCGATCGGCCTGACCAGACGCGACGCGGTCACTGTGGTGGCTCGGTCCGCGGCCGGGCTCGCCCTGATACCCGGCCTGGACCAGACCCGAACTGTGGGACTCGTCACACTTCCCGGCGCGTTCGTCGGCATGCTGCTCGGCGGTGCGTCGCCGTTACAGGCCGGGGTCGTCCAATTGCTGGTGCTGCTCGGCCTGCTGCTGGTCCAGGCGTTGGCCGTGCTCACCGTGGTGGAGTTGGTGTCCGCCGGGCTGCTGCCGGTCGGCGGCGGTCCGTTGCCGCCCTGACGGTGGCCCGCAGTGTCGCTTTCCGGACCGCCGAACGCGCGTCGGCGACCCAGATGAAACTCGATACACCCGGGCTTGTTACCGCGCGAGTGACAAACGATGGCTACTATCCGCGCTCGTGACCAAATCGAGTCGACCCGCAGTCGTGCCGTCCGACCTGGACGATGTCGAGCGCTTCACGCAGGAGTTCCTCAAGCGCCTGCAGTTCGGACAGGGTGTCGCGTTGGCCCGCGCCACCCGCAACGACCTTTATTACGCACTGGCCCGCACGGTCCGCCAGCAGCTGATGGCTCGCTGGCTCGAAACCGTGCAGCGGCAGATGCAGGCCAAGGCCAGGGTGGTCGTCTACCTCTCCGCCGAGTATCTGCTCGGCCGGCAGTTGGACAACGCCCTGCTCTCCTCCGGTCTGACCGACACGGCCGAGGAGGCCATCAAGGGTCTGGGTCTGGACATGCAGCAGATCCGGGACACCGAGGTCGAGCCCGGTTTGGGCAACGGCGGCCTCGGTCGGTTGGCCGCGTGCTTCATCGACTCGCTGGCCACCCTGCGGATCCCGGCCATCGGCTACGGCATCCGCTACGAGTACGGCATCTTCCGGCAGACCTTCGAGGACGGGCACCAGGTCGAGCAGCCCGACTCGTGGCTGACCCTCGGCTCGCCGTGGGAGTTCCCGCACCCGGAGATGGGGGTCAAGGTCCGGTTCGCCGGCCACACCGAGCAGTACCTGGGCGAGGACGGCACCCAGCGCACCCGGTGGAACAACGACTGGGAGGTCGTCGGGGTCCCCTACAACTACATGGTTCCGGGCTACCGCACCGGCAACGTGAACACCCTGCGGCTGTGGAGCGCGCGGGCCACCCAGGCCTTCGACCTGCACGTGTTCAACAATGGCGACTACCTGCAGGCCATCCGTGCGCAGGCGTTCGCGGAGAACATCAGCAAGGTGCTCTATCCCGAGGATTCCACCCCGCAGGGCAAGGAACTCCGGCTGCAGCAGCAGTACTTCTTCGTCGCCTGCTCGCTGCGTGACTTCCTGGACAACGTCATGCCGCCCGGCTTCGACCCGCGCAAGCTGCCCGAGCGGGTGATCTTCCAGCTCAACGACACCCACCCGGTGATCGCCATCCCCGAGCTGATGCGAATCCTGGTCGACGAGAAGGACATCCCCTGGGACGAGGCCCTGGACATCTGCCGCAAGTGCTTCGCCTACACCTGCCACACCCTGCTGCCCGAGGCGCTCGAGGTGTGGCCGGTCGAACTGCTGGGCCGGCTGCTGCCTCGCCACCTGGAGATCATCTTCCGGATCAACGACGACTTCCTGGCCGAGCTGCGGGAGGCCTACCCGGACGACGAACTGCGCATTCGCAGCATGTCGATCATCCAGGAGCACCCGGAGCGGGCGGTCCGGATGGCATACCTGGCCACTGTCGTCGGCGCCAAGGTCAACGGCGTGGCCGAGCTGCACAGCCAGCTGCTGCGGGACAAGGTGCTGACCGACTTCTCGGCCTACTGGCCGGACAAGTTCACCAACGTCACCAATGGCGTCACCCCTCGCCGGTTCATGGGACTGGCCAACCCGGCATTGACCGAGTTGATCACCGACACCATCGGGGACGGCTGGCTGCGTGATCTGGGCCGGCTGGCCGAGCTCGAGCCGCACGCCGACGACCCGGCATTCCTGGACGCGTTCGCGGCGATCAAGGCCGGCAACCGCAAGCGGCTGGCCGGCCTGCTGGAGCGGCGCGACGGGATCGTGCTGCCCCAGGACGCGATGTACGACGTGATGGTCAAGCGGCTGCACGAGTACAAGCGGCAGACCCTCAAGCTCCTGCACATCGTCACGCTCTACCAGCGCCTGCAGGCGAACCCCGACCTGGAGATCGTGCCCCGGGTGTTCATCTTCGGCGCCAAGGCCGCTCCCGGGTACTGGATCGCCAAGCAGACGATCGCGCTGATCAACGCGGTCGGCAAGGTGATCGACAACGACCCGCTCGTGGCCGGCCGACTCAAGGTCGCCTTCCCGGCCAACTACAACGTCACGCTGGCGGAAACGCTGATCCCGGCCGCCGACCTGTCCGAGCAGATCTCCCTGGCCGGCAAGGAGGCCTCCGGCACCGGCAACATGAAGCTCGCACTGAACGGTGCGTTGACCATCGGCACCCTCGACGGGGCCAACGTGGAGATCCTGCAGGCCGTCGGCGAGCAGGACTTCTTCCTGTTCGGGCTGACCGAACCCGAGGTGTTCGCCATCCAGGAATCCGGGTACTCGCCACGCGAGTACTTCCAGACCAACCCGGCGCTGCGCAAGGCGCTCGGGGCGATCGCTTCCGGCGCGTTCTCCGGCGGGGATCGGGAGGCCTTCGCGCCGATCGTGGACTCCCTGCTGCACGAGGACCGGTTCCTGGCGCTGGCCGACTACCAGAGCTACATCGAGGCGCAGGACCGGGTGGATCTGGCCTATCAGGACCCGCGGGCGTGGAACCGCAGCGCCGTGCTGAACGTGGCCCGATGCGGATTCTTCTCCAGCGACCGGTCGATCCAGGACTACCTGGACCGCATCTGGAACGCAGCTCCGGTGGACGCCGGCTGACCGCGTCCGCCCGAAGCCGGGGAGCTGGGACTGGGGACATCGGCGGCGCCTGGCGCTGCGGATCTTTTCCTGTAGAGGGCGATGGGCCTTGACATGTGTGCTGGGTCACACAAGGCTTCCTGAGGACGCGCTGTGCCCGTTCGGACACGCTCCGTCCAGTGGAGGGCCTCATGAATATCCGGCGCCCAGCTGTCCTCGCGTGCACCGCAGTCGCCGCACTGCTCGCCGGGTTGCTCACCGCGACGCCCGCGGCCGCAACGGCGCCGGGCGAGCCTTCCGATCCGCCGGGGGTCGACCTCGAGGTGTACACCGGTACCGTCGACGCCGCCGGCATCCAGGAGCTGCGCGACCTCGGGGTCGACATCACCGACGCGACCGGTGGCGAACCCGCAGCCCCAACGGCTCCGGTCGAGGTCGTGCTGAGCCCGGAACAGGCAGCCAAACTGCGGCAGGCCGGGGTCGACCTCGACGTCAAGACGGTCGACGGGTTGGCCGCCTCGGAGGCCCTGCACCGCAAGCACGACCAGGGTTGGACTGCGTTCCGGCCCTACGGTGCGCCCGGCGGCATCAAGGACGAGCTGTACGCAACGGTGGCTGGGTCCCGTGGGTTGGCCAAGATCGTCACGATCGGCAAGTCCGTCAACGGTCAGGACATCGTGGCGGTCAAGGTGACGAGGGGCGCCCACTGGCTGCCGGACGGATTGCGGCCGGCCGTGCTGTATTCGTCGACGCAACACGCCCGCGAGTGGATCACCCCGGAAATGACCAGGCGGCTGCTGCACCACTTCCTGGACAACTACGGACGCGACGCCACCATCACCAACCTGGTGAACACCACAGAACTGTGGTTCGTTCCGGTGCTCAACCCGGACGGCTACGACTTCACCTTCACCGACGGCAACCGGCTGTGGCGCAAGAACCTTCGGGACAACAACGGCGACGGCCAGATCACCGTCGGGGACGGTGTCGACCTGAACCGCAATTTCGCGGTCAAATGGGGTTACGACAACGAAGGGTCCTCACCTCAGTCGTCGAGCGACACCTACCGGGGCGCCGGCCCGAATTCCGAACCCGAAACCCAGGCCATCGACAGGTTCATGAAGCGGATGAAGTTCGAGTTCCTGGTGAACTATCACTCCGCCGCCGAACTGCTGCTGTACGGAGTCGGCTGGCAGGTCAGCACTCCCACCCCGGACGACACCATTCTCGCGGCGATGGCGGGCACTGATGAGGAGCCGGCGGTGCCCGACTACGACCCCGACATCTCCGCTGAGCTGTACACGACCAACGGCGACATGGACACCCACGCCCAGGTCAAGTACGCGACGTTGGGCTTCACCCCGGAGATGTCGACGTGCACGGCTGCGGCCGACTCGGACCCCGACGACCAATGGGTCGCCGAGGACTGCGTGAGTGACTTCATCTTCCCGGATGACGAGGACCTGATCCAGGCCGAATTCGTAAAGAACATCCCGTTCGCGCTGTCGGTCGCCAGGTCGGCCCAAGATCCCGACGATCCGGTCACGTTCAACGGCGTAAACGCGCCCGACCTCATCCCCGACAGCTTCCCGGTGTCCTACGGCCGCAACCAGACCGTCGCAGTGACCGCCAAACGATCGCTGTGGAGCCTGACTGCGCACTACCGGATCAACGGTGGCCGCGAACGGGCCGTTTCGGTGCGGGAATGGCGCGGCGGCGAACGCTACGGCGACACCCATGACGACTACTACGGCGAGTTCCGGGGCACCATTCGCGCCAACCCCGGGGACAGCGTCGAGGTCTGGTTCAGCGGCCGCAACGGGTGGCGCGGCCGCGAGACCACCGCACCCTTCACCTACCAGGTCGTCGACGACATCGGCGGTGACGTGCTGATCCTGGCGGCCGAGGACGTGACCGGCCTCAGCCCGGCCCAGGGGATCACCAGCGCCCAGTTCGCCGACGAGTACGCCGCTTCCCTGCGGGCCGCCGGGTACAGCAGCGACGTGTACGACTTCGACATCAACGGTCGACAGGCGCCGCACCCATTGGGTGTGCTCGCGCACTACAAGGCGGTGGTGTGGGAGACCGGTAACGACATCATCCTGCGATCGCCCGGCCAAGTGGGCGGTACCGCGGCCAAAGTCGCGCTGGACATCGAACTCGCCGTCCGCGACTACCTGAACGAGGGCGGCAAGCTGCTCGCCACCGGCAAGTACCACCAGTTCGCCCAGGCCGCCAACGGCGCGTACTGGTACAACCCGTTCACGCCACCGGAGTGCACGACACCCCAGGTCTACCCGTGCCTGCCCCTGTTGAACGACTTCCAGCAGTACTGGCTGGGCGCCTACGTGAACATCGACAACGGCGGCACCGATCCCGATTCCGGCCAGCCGTACGGTCTGACCGGCGATGTCGAGGAGTTCGCCGGGTTCACCGGGACGCTGAACGCACCTGACTCCGCGGAGAACCAGGATCACACGGCCCTGCTGCTCACCACATCCAGCTTCCTGCCGCCGGATCAGTTCCCGCAGTTCACCAGCAAGGCCGAGCTCGAGTGGGACATCCCCGGTGGTCCGTTCGACCCGCGCACCGGCGACTGGTACGTCTACAGCCAGCAGGCCGACCAGAGCTACAAGCGACTGACCCGCACCATCGACCTGACCGGTGCGACTGACGGCGAGCTGAGCTTCTGGACCTCGTACGACACGGAGGCCGACTGGGACTTCCTGTTCGTCGAGGCGCACACGGTCGGACAGGACGATTGGACGACGCTGCCCGACGCCAATGGCCACACCAGCACCGCGACGGGGCAGAGCTGCGCGAGCGGATGGATCGACCGTCTGCACCCGTTCCTGGCGCACTACCAGACGTTCGTGCCCCCGGCACCCCCGGCCGCGGCGACCTGCCAACCCACCGGGACGACGGGATCCTGGAACGCGGCATCCGGATCCTCGGGCGGCTGGGCAGAGTGGGAAGTCGACCTGTCCGCCTACGCCGGCAAGCAGGTCGAGGTGTCGATCAGCTACGCCAGCGACTGGTCCTCCCAGGGCACCGGCGTCTTCGTCGACGACACCACGGTCACCCTGGACGGCGCGGCAGACGCGCAGACCGGGTTCGAGACCGACCTCGATGGCTGGGCCACGCCCGGCGCCCCGGACGGGAGCGCCGACAACGCCAACGACTGGGTGCGCACCCAGCTCGGCTTCGAGGAGGGTGCGATCGTCACCACATCCGACACCGTCTTCGCCGGCTTCGGCTTCGAAGGTCTGGCGCCCGCCCAACGCGACGACCTCATCGCGCGGTCCCTTCGTCACCTGCTCGGACGGCAGTGATCGGCACGCTGGCGGCGGCCCTTCGCGGGGCGCTGCCCACGGCACCCGGCCCCCGGGGCGTCCCGTCCGGACCCCCGCCGGCCGGTGTGCCTGGATAGCCTGAGTCATGCGCCGGAGAAAAACACCCCCGACCATGCACCTCCGACACGTCGCTTCGGCGATCGCGGTAGCCGCCGCCGCCCTGGTGACGATCGCCGGCTGCAGTTCGGCCGGCTCGACCACGGACTCGTCGGCGACCTCGTCGAGAGCGGCCCCGGTGACGGTCGCCGGCAGCGTGGTGAGCACCGCCGGCTCGTCGAACGAGGCGCAGATCGCGGTGCCCGAGGAGGTGGCCGCCGAATGGACGGCGCTGGGTGGCGACAACGGTGTCGAGTGGGTGGGGGTGACCGGTGACGGCACCACCACCACCGAGCCCGTCGGGTTCGCCGCCGGCGGCGCCACCGCGACGTTCACTGAGCAGATGAACGCCCTGCAGGCGCAGGCACCCGGGCGCGACGCGCTGGCCGGTCTCGACGCGCTGGCCTCGCCCGCCGGCGCGCCGGTCTGGGTGTTCTCGCCCCTGCTGGACACCCGGGGCGCCCTGGACATGAACCTGCTGGCCTTCGACCAGTCCCCGCCCGACGTGGTGGCCGCGGTGCAGGCGGCCGGCGCGCTACCCGACCTGACCGGGCGCGAGGTCACCTTCGTGGTCACCCCCGTCGCCGGTCAGCAGAACGCGCTGTCGGATCTGCAGGTCGGGTACCAGCGCGCGATCTGGGAGGGGGTCGCCACGGCCGCGGGGGCCTCCAAGGTGACCTTCTTCGACGGCACCGGGACCGGCGCGGGAACGGGAACCATTCCGGTCGTCGCCACCCCGGACCCGTCGGACAAGATCAGTTCCGAGGGCTCCGGGCCGACCCGGACGTGCACGCTGCCGACGCCGGCGCTGTTCCTGCCCAACGAGGCGGCGCTCATCGACAAGGCGGCGACCCTGACCGCGCTCAGCGAGTGTGTGGGGACGGTCGACCCGAGCACGAAGATCACCGTCGAGGGCCACACCGCGGCGGTGCCGGGCGGTGATCCGCAGGGTGCGGTCGACCTGTCCACCCAGCGCGCGACCGAGGTGGCCGCCCTGCTGCAGGAGGTGGGGGTGCCCGCGGAGAACATCACGTCGGTGACCGGGGCGGGCGATTCGGCGCCCCTGGTGGAACCGGCGAGCGACCCCGGAAATCGGGCGGTGGTGGTGACTTTCACCTCGGCCGGATGAACGAAGAATCGGACGGACATTCGGCAGAAATGCCGATGTGGGCTTCCGGTGCATTCGTCCGCATGTATCGACCCGGGCCCAGCGGTGAATGCTCCTCCGGAATCGGACAGGTGACACGCCGCAGATCGATTCTCCCGTACGGCCCGATGACTCGGTGAAATCAGTAACTCCGCGTGATAGCCGCGAGTGATCGAGCCTCCGAAAGGGGGAACTCGCCGACGCGGCCGCCCGGATGGGCGACGGGCCGACGTTCTGCTGCATATCATCGGCGCCGGCCCTCGGGGTCGTCGCTGCCATGAGTGCACCACGGTCCCAATGGAGGGAAGGAACGTGCCGATGTTTTCGCTGACCGTCTGGTACCCCACGAATGATGTGTGCGTCCGACGGGCTAGAACCGCGCATCGACCGACCCGAACGGCCTGATGGGATACCAGCCCGTCGGAACCGACAGGGGCGCTGCCGCCGGGTTCGGTCCGGCCCGATCGGGCCGGGCCGATCGCTCGCCGGCTGGTCACCCCGCCGCGGCTCGCCGGGCCGGCCCGACCAGGACCACGACCCGGCCGGGCGATCGGCCGGAACGGGCCACCGGGACGGACCGGCCGCCGAACCGCGCGCGATCAGGCGTCCCCGTCGATCGGTCACCGGCCGCCCGACCCGATCACCGCCGGGTCCCGCTGCGCCTGGCGATCGCCCTGCTGCTCACGGTGGGCGCCGTGGTCCTGCTCGGGTCGACCGACGATGCGGCGGAATCCGCCGAGCAGGGCGGCACCCTGTGCACGTCGAGCGTGCCGGTCGCCGACCTGAGCCCGGTGCGGAGCCGAAACGCCCGGATCATCACCGGGGTGGCCAGGCAGCGCGGGCTGGATCGGGCGGCCGCGGAGATCGCGGTGGCGACCGCGCTCGCCGAGACGGGCCTGGTCAACTTCGCCAACGACGGGACCTCCGAGCTGTACGCATCGGAGATCGACCGTCCGCTGAGCGATATAGAGCGGGCTGTGGCCCGGCGCTCCCTGGACTACCCGCACGACGAGGTCGGCAACAACCTGGACTCCATCGGCCTGTTCCAGCAGCGCCCGACGACCGGCTGGGGGGCGCCGGAGAAGTTGATCGACCCCGCCTCGGCGACCGGGATGTTCTACGACAAGCTGCTCCGGATCCCCGACTGGTCGGCCGGTGTGCCGTGGCAGATCGCGCAGAAGGTCCAGAGTTCGCCGTCCGCCAACGGTGCGATCTACCAGGCGTCGTTCGCGCGGGCGGTCGGCGTCGTCGACGCGCTCTGGGCGGAGGCGGGCTGCCCGGCCGCCTGACGAAGCGACGCGTCGCTGCGACGGGTCGAGCGAGCTCAGGCGGACCATCCCGATCGGCGGGTCCGGACGATCGGCGGCAGATCGCTGACCGGCGGGCCAGGCCCCCCCCAGCCGGCGGGCCTGGACGTCGGACCAGGTGACGAGCCCGAGGTCAGGCCGGTCGGCACCGTCCGCTCCTCAGCCGCCGACGAGCGACTTGTTCGGCAGCACGGGCCGACCGAAGACCGAGCTGAGCACTCCGGCCAGGCACAGGTACCAGGCCATGACCCCGGCCAGCAGGCCGGCCCAGCCGCCC
>DATDBV010000066.1:0-9086 GCA_036524715.1 Nakamurella sp.
GACGGAAACCACGGAGTCGCTCGAAGTCCCCACCCAGGATGCCGCCGCCGAGGCGGCGCCGCGCACGGGCCGGGGACGGTCCCGCAAGGGCGAGGGACTGTCGGGCATGGTGCTGACCGACCTCAAGGCGATGGCCTCCCAACTGGGCATTCGCGGCACGTCGGGCATGCGCAAGGGCGACCTCATCGCCGCGATCACCGCGAAGCAGGGCACGAGCGGTGGTCCAGGAAGCCCTGCGGCCGGGGGCGAGTCCGTTGGGGCGGTGAACGGCGCCGGGCCCGCCACCAACGGGCATGTTCGCGAGCCGGAACTGCCGCTGGGTGAACTGTCGACGCAACCGACTGCGCCGACGACGCCATCGACTGCGCTGACGACGCCATCGACTGCGCCGACGCTATCGACTGCGCCGCCGCCGGGGGCCGCCGAGCAGCGGTCCACCCCGAGCGAGGATCGCCCGACCGAGGACCGGCCGCAGGAAGCTCCGGCGGCCGAGGGCGACGGCGAGAGCGGCCCGGAGGGCGCGGCCGAGGACGGTCAGCGCAATCGCCGGAATCGCCGGGGACGGCGGGACGGCCGCGACAATCGGAGCGACAACGGGGAGGCCGGATCGGCGAACGGGCCCGTGAACGCAGCGGCCACCACCACCGCCGAACGCGGCCAGCAGGGCCGTGACCAGCAGCGGGACCAGAACCGGGACCAGGGCGGCCGGGACCAGGGTGGCCGGGACCAGAACCGGCAGGGCGGTGTGCAGACAGCCGGCAACCGGCCGGACAACCGTCAGGACGGGCGCCGGGACGACAACCGGCCGGACAACCGGCGCGATGATGACGAGGACGGCGACGGCCGCGGCCGACGCGGCCGGCGGTACCGCGACCGCAACCGGCGTGGCACCACCCGGGAGCGCTACTCCGACGGCCCCAGCGAGCCGGAATTGCGCGAGGACGACGTCCTGGTGCCCGTCGCCGGGATCCTGGACGTGCTCGATTCGTACGCGTTCATCCGCACCTCGGGGTACCTGACCGGCCCGAACGACGTGTACGTTTCGCTGTCCCAGGTGCGCAAGAACGGCCTGCGTCGCGGCGACGCGGTGACCGGCGCGGGGCGTGCGCAGCGCGCGGGGGAGCAGCAGCGGCAGAAGGTCAACGCGCTGGTCCGGCTGGCCTCGGTCAACGGACTGGATCCGGAACAGGCCCGCAATCGGCCCGAGTTCACCAAGCTGACCCCGCTCTACCCGAACGAGCGGCTGCGCCTGGAGACCGAGGCGCACCTGCTGACGACCCGGGTGATCGACCTGGTGATGCCGGTCGGCAAGGGGCAACGCGCGCTGATCGTGTCTCCGCCGAAGGCGGGCAAGACGATGGTGATTCAGGCCATCGCCAACGCGATCGCCAAGAACAATCCGGAATGCCACCTGATGGTGGTGCTCGTCGACGAGCGGCCGGAAGAGGTCACCGACATGCAGCGGTCGGTGAAGGGTGAGGTCATCGCCTCCACCTTCGACCGCCCGCCGGCCGACCACACCCTGGTCGCCGAACTGTCCATCGAGCGGGCCAAGCGTCTGGTCGAGATGGGTCGGGACGTCGTCGTATTGCTCGACTCCATCACCCGGTTGGGTCGGGCCTACAACCTGGCGGCGCCGGCGTCCGGTCGGATCCTGTCCGGTGGCGTCGATTCGACCGCCCTGTTCCCGCCCAAGCGGTTCCTGGGCGCGGCGCGCAACATCGAGAACGGCGGCTCGCTGACGATTTTCGCCTCCGCCCTGGTGGAGACCGGATCGGCCGGCGACACGGTGATCTTCGAGGAGTTCAAGGGCACCGGCAACGCCGAACTGAAGCTGGACCGGCGGCTCGCCGACAAGCGGATCTTCCCGGCGATCGACGTCGATCAGTCGTCGACCCGCAAGGAGGACCTGCTGCTGTCCCCGGATGAGCTGGCGATCGTCGTCAAGCTGCGCCGGGTGCTGGCCGCGCTGGACACCCAGCAGGCGCTGGAACTGGTGCTCGACCGGTTGCGCAAGACCCGCAGCAACATCGAATTCCTGATGCAGGTGGCCAAGACCACGCCGGGCGGCGGTGACTGACCGGCTCGCCCGGCCCGACCCGGCGCAGCTGCTGGGACGGGCCGAATACGTGCTGCTCACCACGTTCCGCCGGGACGGCACGCCCGTGCCGACGCCAGTGTGGGTGATGCCCGCCGATCGGGATTGGCCGGGCACCGCCGGTGACCAGCTATGGGTCTGGGTGAACCCGACCGCGGGCAAGGTCAAGCGGTTGCGTCGGGACGGCACCTGCGAGGTGGCACCGTGCACGCTCCGCGGCGTCCCGCTGGGCCCGGCGGTGCCGGCGGTCGGCCGGGTGCTGCCGGAGTCGTCGGTGCCCCGCGTGCTGGCGGCTCTGGTCCGCAAGTACCGGCTGCGCGGCTGGTTCAGCACCCTCGGGCCGCGCTGGGGCTTCGCCCCCGCGGGCGCGATCGGCCTGCGGATGGTCGCCGGGCCGGCCTCGCCGCACGCACCGGTCCCACAGCAGGCGCCGGTCCCGGAATAGCCGGACATCTGCCCGCGTTTGGCATCATGACCGGCCGATCTGGCACACTGGTCGGTCGAGCCCGGCTCCGGTTCACGCTCGCGCTGCATCGACGCGGGCGACCCGGCGGCCCATCCGACAGGCTCTCCCGGAAAGAGGAACGCGCGATGAAGACCGGAATCCACCCCACCTACGTCACCACCGAGGTGCACTGCGGCTGTGGCAACACGTTCACCACCCGCAGCACCGAGGCCAGCGGTCAGATCCACGTCGAGGTCTGCTCCAACTGCCACCCGTTCTACACCGGCAAGCAGAAGATCCTGGACACCGGCGGTCGGGTCGCCCGCTTCGAGGCGCGGTACGGCAAGCGCAGCCGTTAGCACGCCAACGGCGCCCGTCGGGCTCCCCACCGGGGCCCCGCGGGCGCCGTTTCGCGTTCGGGGTCGCAGTGGCCGCGCGTGCCCCCTGGTTCGCTGATCAAATCCGCAGCAACCCGGACACTTCGGGCGGGGGAACGCGGAGATGATCAGCGAAGCTGGTCGGGCTGCGGCGGTTCGCTGATCAAACCCGGGTCGAATCGGGCAGATCAGCGCGGGAGCACGGCATTGATCAGCGAAGCTGGGCGAAGGTGCGGGCACAGTGAGTGGGGAGGCGGCGGGTTCGATGAGCACGCAGAACGCACCGGCGGTGGACTCGCTCGTCGCCGAATACGAGAACTTGCAGGTCAGGCTGGCCGACCCGGCGGTGCACGCCGATCAGGCGGCGAGCCGCAAGCTCGGCCGCCGATACGCCGAGCTGACCCCGATCGTCGCCACCGCACGCGACCTGGAGACGACCCGCGGCGACCTGCAGGTGGCCCGCGAACTGTCCGAGGAGGATGGGGCGTTCGTCGAGGAGGCCCGGGGCCTGGCCCGCCGGGTGGACGAGCTCGAGGCCAAACTCGCCGAGCTGCTGGTGCCCCGTGATCCCGACGACGGCAAGGACGTGCTGATCGAGGTCAAGGCGGGGGAGGGTGGGGAGGAATCCGCCCTGTTCGCCGGTGACCTGCTGCGGATGTACCTGCGGTACGCCGAGCGGCGAGGCTGGAAGACCGAGGTGCTCGCGGCCACCGAATCCGACCTGGGCGGCTACAAGGACGCCACGGTCGCGGTCAAGGCCCCCGGTGCCACCGTTGACGGTGTCTGGGCCCGCCTGAAGTACGAGGGCGGCGTGCACCGGGTGCAGCGCGTCCCGGTCACCGAATCGCAGGGTCGCGTGCACACCTCGGCGGCCGGCGTGTTCGTCGCCCCTGAGGTCGAGGACGCCGACGACACAGTCGACGTCTCCGAAAAAGATCTGCGGATCGATGTGTTCCGCTCGTCCGGACCCGGTGGGCAGTCGGTGAACACCACCGACTCGGCGGTGCGGATCACCCACCTGCCGACCGGCATCGTGGTGTCCTGCCAGAACGAGAAGTCGCAGCTGCAGAACAAGGAACAGGCGATGCGGATCCTGCGTGCCCGGCTGCTCGCAGCCGCCCGGGCCAGCGCCGATGCCGCCGCCGCGGACGCCCGCCGGTCCCAGGTGCGCACCGTCGACCGGTCCGAGCGGGTCCGTACCTACAACTTCCCGGAGAACCGGATCGCCGACCACCGCGTCGGCTACAAGGCCTACAACCTCGACGCCGTACTCGACGGCGACCTGGACGCGGTGCTGGATGCACTGTCCGCGGCGGACCGGGCGGAACGGCTCGCCGGCGCCGGCTCCTCCCCGACATGAGCGAGCGCCAGCGAGCGAAGTGCCCCGGATGGGCGGCGGAATGACCAGGCACTCGCTGCGATCGGCGATCCTGGACGCCGCCCGGACGCTGGATGCCGCCGGCGTGCCCAACTCCGACGTCGACGCACAGGAACTGGCCGCACACCTGCTCGGCGTGCCGCGCACCCGGCTGGGTCTCACGCCGTTGGTCGAGGAGCCCTTCCTGGTCGACTACCGGGAACTGGTCGGCAAACGGGCCGACCGGATCCCGCTGCAACACCTGCTCGGCTCGGTGCAGTTCGGCCGGGCCACCTTGGCGGTCGGTCCGGGCGTGTTCGTCCCGCGGCCGGAGACCGAGTCGCTCCTGGCCTGGGCGGTTGCCGCGATCGCCGACGTCGAGAAGCCGGTGGTGGTCGACCTGTGCACCGGCAGCGGGGTGCTGGCGCTGGCCATCGCCGCGGAACGGCCGGATGCCCGGGTGATCGGGGTGGAACGCTCGTCGTCCGCGCTGGCCTGGGCGCGGCGCAACGCCCGGGCGCAGGCGGGGATGGGTCGCGCGAGCATCGAGCTGCGCGGTGGCGACATCTTCGACGAGCGACTGCTGGTCGACCTGGAGGGCACCGCCGACCTGGTCACCGCGAACCCGCCCTACGTGCCCGACGGGACGCCGGCGGAGCCGGAGGTGGCCGATCACGATCCGCCGGAGGCCGTGTTCGCCGGTCCGGACGGGCTGGCCGTCATCCGGCCGTTGCTGTCGGTGGCCGCCGGCCTGCTCAAGGTCGGTGGGGGACTGGCGATCGAGCATGACGACAGCCAGGGGGAGTCGGTGCCGGCGTTGCTGCGGGCCCGGCGGGTGCTCACGGACGTGCAGGACCACCCGGATCTGGCCGGCCGGCCGCGGTTCGTCACCGCGACCCGGGTGCGGCTGGGTGCGGGCGCGGGGAAGACACGGCAACCGTGAGCGACGCATGACCACCTTCGACTGCGCGGACCCGATCGCCCGCCGAGCCGGATTGGAGGCGGCCGCGCACGCCGCGGCGTCCGGCCACCTGGTCGTGCTGCCAACGGACACCGTGTACGGGATCGGCGCCGACGCCTTCAATGCCGCGGCCGTCCGGTCGCTGCTGGCCGCCAAGGGCCGGGGTCCGGACATGCCGGTACCGGTGCTGGTCGGCTCCTGGACGACCATCGAGGGCCTGGTAATGGCGGTGCCGCCGGTGGCCCGCACCCTGGTCGAGGCGTTCTGGCCGGGCGGGCTGTCCCTGGTGGTGGAACACGCCCCGTCGTTGCAGTGGGACCTCGGGGACGCCAAGGGGACCGTGATGCTGCGGATGCCGCTGCACCCGGTGGCCATCGACCTGCTGCGGCTGGTCGGCCCGATGGCGGTGTCGAGCGCCAACCGCAGCGGCAACCCACCCGCGACCACCGCGACGGACGCGAACAGCCAACTCGGCGACCAGGTCGCGGTCTACCTGGACGCGGGCCCCTCGCCGATCGGGGTGGCCTCCACGGTGGTCGACGTCACCGGCGATCTGCCGCGGGTGCTGCGCGTCGGCGCCGTGCCGCTGGACCGGATCCGGGACGTCGTCGGCGCGGTCGAGGACGCCACGGCGCGCTGACCAAGAGTCCGGCCAAGGGGTCCGGACAGCCGAAGGCCCGATCCGAGGGCGTGTCGTGATCGGGCCTGCGGCAGCTCCCGGCATGGGGCTTCGTGTTCACTTGTCGTGCTTGACAGCTCACCTGATGGTGACCCTGACCCCTGATCCGGTCCGTCGGAACCGGCGTTTGCGTCGCGGTCCGGGCGTCGGGCCGCGACCGCCGATGGTTCGGCGTGGCGAATCGGAGCTACGTCAAGGGGACGATCGAACTCCGTCGCGGTTGCGCGGTTTCGGCGATATTCGGCAACCGGCGGGCGAACTGCCGACGGTCGCGGAGGCGGGTCGAGTCCATGCCCGGTCCGCCCCGGCGGTCCGGCGATCCGATGCGAAATCCATCCGTCCTGGTCGAACTGGTCGTGTGAGGACCCTCTGAGCAGTGGCCGGCAACTAACCTACGTCGGTGCCGTCGTACGTCCTGCCGCTGCGCGAGTACGCGCTCGTCTGCGGGGCGGCGGTCGTCGTGACGTTCCTGCTGACCGGCGTGGTTCGGCTGATCGCCGTTCGGGTCGGCGCCGTGTCGCCGATCCGCGAGCGCGACGTGCATTCGTTGCCGACGCCGCGCATGGGTGGCCTGGCCGTCTACCTGGGTTTCGCCGCGGCCGTGCTGATGGCCCTGCAGCTGCCCGCCCTCGGCGCGGCGTTCGTCTCCTCCTCGGAGATTCTCGGCGTCCTGGCCGCGGGCGGCGTGATCTGCCTGGTCGGCGTGATCGACGACAGGTTCGACCTGGACGCCGTCGCCAAGCTGGCCGGCCAGATCCTGGCCGCCGGGGTGATGGTGCTGTTCGGTGTGCAGTGGCAGGTGCTCTGGCTGCCCAGCAGTGGCCCGTCCGGCGGCAGCCTGGTCAGCCTGGACCAGACGCAGGGCATCGTGCTGACGGTGCTGCTCACCGTCGTGCTCACCAACGCGATGAACTTCATCGACGGCCTGGACGGGCTGCTCGCCGGGGTGGCGGCGATCAGCGCGTTCGCCGTGTTCATCTTTTCCGCCCGGCAGCTGGTGCTCTCCGGTGACGACGCATCCGCCTCGCAGCCGCCGCTGATCGCGGCCGCGCTGCTCGGCGCCTGCATCGGGTTCCTCCCGCACAACTTCTCGCCGGCCCGCATTTTCATGGGCGACTCCGGGTCCATGTTCATAGGCCTGGCCATGGCCGGGGCGACGATCAGCGCCGGCGGCAAGCTCGACCCCTCGACGTTCGGGCCACGCTCGACCATCGCGCTGCTCGCGCCGCTGATCGTGGCCCTGGCCGTGGTGTTCATCCCGGTCCTGGACTTCCTGCTCGCGGTGATCCGGCGAACCAAGGAGGGACGGCACCCGTTCAGCGCGGACAATCAGCACCTGCACCACCGGATGCTGGCCATCGGACACACCCACCGGCAGGCGGTGCTGATCTTCTACTACTGGGCGTTCGCGCTGGCCGCCGGCGCCGTGTCGCTGATGTTCGTCAGCTGGCAGATCGCCGTGATCCCCACGACCGTGCTGTTCCTGGTGGGGCTGATGTTCTCGGTGTGGCCCAGGGTGCGGGCTCGTCGACGGGCGCGGCGCGAGCGGGAGCCAATTCCTGCCACACTGCGATGACATCCTGGAGGCCCGGCCCACCGGCCCGACGAGAACCCGAAGTGACGTGACGCAACCAGACGAGCCGATCCCGACGAGCCCGACCCGGCCCCAGGTCGACCTGTCCGAACAGATCAAGGCGGCCGCCGCGATCGCCGACCGCAGTCGCTCGGCCGGCGCCTGGTCGCTCGGTCATCTTCGGCTGTGCCTGATCGCGCTGATCGGAGGGGGAGTCGGACTGGGCGTCGTCGGTGCGCTGGTCGCCGGCTGGGGTGCGGTGCTGGGGGTGCTGATCGGCACCCTCATCGTCGGCGCCTTCTTCTCGTTCTCCGCCGTCGTCATCGCCTGGGTCGGGAAGACCAACCCCAAGACTGTGATGATCGCCGCACTCTTCGCCTACCTGATCAAGGTGTTCGTGCTGGCCGTGATCCTCATGACCATGCCGATCGACGGGGCGGTGAACGTCCGATGGATGGCCGGCGCCATCGGTCTCGGAGTGTTCCTGTGGCTGGCGGCACACATGAGGTATGTCTGGACATTGAAGCTCTACTACGTCGACCCGCATTGACCGCAGGGTTCCACCCCCGACTGTGAGCAAAACGGCAAACCTGCAGGCCAAGGGGTTGCGAAAGCGTTGCGGAGCACGGCACGCCGGGTCCACCGGGTGCGGCAACGGACTCGGCAACTGATAAGGTCCGGGACGCCATGAAGATGTTTCCCCGGGCCAAGCCCCCATCGCCGGGAGCCGACGAAGGATGGGCGGTGCTCGGCAGCCTGATGTCGGGCCTGATCCTGCTCGGCGGTCTTGGCTGGTTGCTCGACCAGTGGTGGGGCACGCGGGTGATGGCGCCGGTCGGCGCCGTCGTCGGCATGGCGTTGGGCATCTATGCGGTGGTGATGCGGCACGCGACGCGCGTCGGCACCGACGAGGTGGCCAGTGATCTGACTTCGTCCGCGCAGGCGAGCGCGGATGCGGCCCGTGCACTACGAGAAGCGAAGACGGCGAACCGAATGAAGGCAATGCGACTGGCCGGGTCCGGGACCCGCGCCACCGTGCCGTCCTCGGCCGCCTCCCGAAGGGAGTCCGTGTGAGCAGGGTGGGCGGGATGGCCCGAGCGGTGCGAGCCGGTCATCGGCCGGTGAACCAGCGGCGGGGTGCCCGGCGGAGGGTCGCCGCGTGAGCGAGGCTTGCCGAGCGAACCATCGGCACAGGCGTCGGCGCCGCGGTCGGGTGGCCGAGCTTGCGAGGCGTCCCGGAAAGGCGGCGGCGTGAGAAGCCTGCTGTCAGCGGTGATGCTGGCCGTGGAGGACGGCGGCGAGTTCGAGGCACCGACCGTCGAGCATTCGTTCTTCTTCGACAAGGTCGCGGATGGCGAGGTCGTCTCGTCGGTCAAGGCGATGGTCCTGCTGGGGCTGGGCGTCATTCTCATCATGGCGTTCTACCTGGCCGCATCCCGCAAGTCCGCGATCATTCCGGGCAAGCTGCAGTTCGCCGGCGAGAGCGCCTACGGATTCGTCCGCAACGGCGTGGCGATCGAGATTCTCGGCGGGTCCAACGGGCGCAAGTGGGCCGGCTTCCTGGCCACCCTCTTCTCCTTCCTCATCGTCCAGAAC
>DATDBV010000067.1:0-10063 GCA_036524715.1 Nakamurella sp.
AGTGACGCGATGGCCGCGCCGCTCCTCGACTCCGCCTCGCGCCGCTGGCGTCGATCCCGACCGTGACGGCCCGGTGGACCGCCCAGAGCCTGAATCGGATTGGTGACCATTGCCGGGACCACTCCAGCGTGTCGACCCGACCGCCCCGAATCCAGCTCTCGATCGCGTCGAACCAGCCCGGGGCCGCGGATTTCACGAAACAAGGATCACGGCGGACGTCGCGTCCCGAGTCGGATTGTTTTCGCGCAGCACGACGCCGTCGGGCATCAATTCCTCGGCCAGAGTACGAGCATCCGGAAGGGCGCCGAAACTCGCGGTGCCTGAGTCGATGGAGGTGTCGCGGGTGAGCGGGGACTACTGGCAGGACAGGATCGGTGAGTCGAACGACTACCTCGACCGGCGCTACGATCAGCGGAACTTCGACGATGACCTGGCAGCTCGATCGAGTGAGGTGTGGGCCGGGATCAAGGGTCACGATCATTCACGAGGACGGTGGGCGCTCGGGCTCCCTCCGCCCGACCCGGCACCCGAGGACGCGGATCGACTCGAACCCATGACGCGCCGCGAATCCTACGAGACCACGGAGTGCCCGAAGCACGTCTTCGTGGAGACGCTGGGCGAGCTGGTGGACAACGAGGAGGCGGCGCCGCCGCAGGTCAAGCTCGACCCCGACGCGCCTGACGAGGACGGGGATGTGCTCGTTCGGCACCGTGGGCCGACCCATTGCCGAACACTACGGTCGGCAGGATGTGGACCGGAGTCCGGGAGGCGGTGTGCCGTTCCGGCACGAACACGGAAGGTTCTGGGTTCGAGCCTGCCTGCTGGCGCACGCGCGGCTTGGCAGGAGTCACCATCGAGCGGACTCGCAACCTGATCCGGGAGCTGCCCCACCCCCTGGATCCGGGCCGGGGCCGGCAGGCGCCGCCGTGCCCGTTCCGGCGATCAGGCGCCTTGCCCGAGAGTGCCACGTGCCGACCATGTCGGGCTGACTCATCCGGCGACAGCCCCGCAGCGATACTGCTGCCGCCCACGGTTACCGGAAATTTCACGTGTCGACCGTCACGAAATTCCCCAGGTCACCAGCGGCCGGGTATGTTCCCGCATCCGCTGACCGATGGTGCGGTCGGCATGGCTACAGGCCAGATCGGTAAGCATGCGGGCGCACTCGACGAATCGCACGTCCCCGCCACGGCGGGCGACACGATGCCCGAGCGCATGTGCTACATGGGTTTTGCCTCGGTGAGCACATTCGCTGAGCAGAGCTGCGCATGTCAACGTGCGGCGATGATCCCGTCGATTCAAGGCGTGCCACGAAGGTGCCGCATGTCCCGCGACACGCATGTCGGCCCGTTGCCATTCAATGCGGCCCGTTTGATGACTTTGCCAGTACTGTTGGCCCACGATCATGATCCTCGAGCTTGGGTGGACGGGTGACGAGTGCCGCTGTCGCAGCAGTCGCTGCGGATCTCCGGTTCGTACTGGAGTACCAGGCCGTCGACGGCGTTTGGCGGAGTGACGTTTTGCCGTTGTGCTGCGGCGAACGGTTCGAAGACGCACTCCCGGTCCGACCGTTTCACTTCGAGAAGGGACTGCGCAGTTTCGCGGGCTGGTGGTACTTCGCTACGACCGGAACCCATGTCGGGTTCGAGTCCTGGCTCGAACGTGACCACTTGATGCTGATGGACTTCGACCCGGACGTCCGCGCGGTGGCGTCACAGCCGTTCTGGCTGCGCTGGCGCGACGAGTCCGGTGCCCGCCGGCGCCACGCCCCGGACTATTTCGCTCGTCGGTGCGACGGCACCGGGATGGTGGTCGATGTGCGCCCGGATGATCGGATTCCGGACCGGGACGCGGAGGCGTTCGCGGTGACGGCCGCCGCGTGTGAGCTGGCGGGGTGGCGGTTCCGCCGTGTCGGCGAGATCGATCGCGTGCTGACGGCGAACGTGCGCTGGTTGTCGCGCTATCGGCATCCTCGTTGCTGGGTGCCGGAGATCGCTGCGGCGCTGCTGGACGTGTTCGTCTCGGGCACGGGATTGTTCGCCGGGGCGACGCTGGTCGGGGAACGGCTTCGGGTGCTGCCGGTGCTGTTCCATCTGTTGTGGCATCGGCAGTTGGTCGCGGACCTGAGTGGCGGTCCGTTGGGCGCGTCGATGCTGGTGCGTACCGGAGATGCCCGATGAACACTCCGCGTGGGCGGCGGCGGCTGGCGGTCGGCGACCGGGTTCGGATCGACGGCGTGCCGCACGTCGTGATCGGTGTGTCGGGCATCGGGCTGCGGCTGGTCGACGAGGCAGGGACCGTTCGGGCGGTGACGGTCACGGAGTTGCTCTCGGATGCTCGTTTCGAGCTGGTCGACACCGGTGCGCGCGAGGTCGCCGGGCCGGAGATCGGGCTGGAAGGCCTGCCCACCGCGGCGGTCGAGCAGGCGAGGTGGTGGGAGGCCCATATCGTCGAGGTGGTGTATGGCCTGCCCCCGGACTCGCCGGCGGGTGCCAGGCCGAAACCGCAGTACGACCCGGAACGAGCAAGTTTGACCGCCCGGGAGAAAGCGAAAGCAGCCGAGCTGTCCGAGGCGGGCAGCCGGGTGCCGGTGAGCACGCTGAAGCATCGCCGACAGCGGTGGGAAGCCCGTGGTCTGGCTGGGCTGGTGGATCAGCGGGTGGCCAAGCGAATGTCGCCGACCGGGCGGGTGGACGAACTCGTGGTCACGGCGATGCGGCAGGCGATCGAGGAGGCCACCGACAAGTCCTCTCGCACGGCGGGCTTCACGATCTGGCGCACGGGTGAGATCCTCGCCGCCGCCGGGATCGGCGAGGTGCTGCCGTCGCAGCGGACGATGTACCGGTTGTTCGACACCTTGTCGAAGGGCAAGCACATCACCGGTTCGGCGTCTACCCGTCGCTCACTGGCCGGACGTCCCGACGGGGTGTTCTCGTCGTTGCCGGCGGCGGCACCCGGCGAGTTGATGCAGATCGACTCGACCCCGCTGGACGTGCTGGTCCTGCTGGACGACGGGGTCCCCGGCCGGGTGGAACTGACGGGCATGATCGACGTGGCCACCAGGGTGGTGACCACGGCGGTGCTGCGCCCGACCACCCGCTCGGTGGACGCCAGCGTGTTGCTGGCCCGCAGCCTCACCCCCGAGCCGATGCGACCCGGCTGGGCCGAGGCGCTGTCGATGGCGCACTCGGTGTTGCCCTACGACCGGCTGCTGAGCATCGACGAACGTCTGGCGTGCGCGGCCGCGAAACCCGTGATCATCGCGGACACCATCGTCATCGACCACGGCAGCGTGTTCGTCTCCGACAACTTCCGGGCCTCCTGCCGGCACCTGGGCATCAACATTCAGCCCGCCCATCTGGCCAGCGGAGCCGAAAAACCGCATATCGAGAGGTATTTCGGCTCGTTGGGGTCGCTGTTCAGCCAGTTCGTGTCCGGCTACGCGGGCCGCAACGCGGACCGGCGCGGCCGCGGAGTCGAAGACCAGCCGTTGTGGTCGATGCTCGAGCTGCAAGACCTGCTCGACGAGTGGCTCATCTCGTGCTGGTTGAACAGGCCCCACGATGGGCTGCGGGACCCGGCACACCCGGGCCGGGCGTTCACACCGAACGAGAAGTACGCGGCGCTGGTGGAGGCCGCCGGGTACGTCCCGGTCGCGCTGGGCCCGGACGACTACATCGAACTGCTTCCCGCCCACTGGCGCGCGGTCAACGCCTACGGGATCAAGCTGAACCGCCGCAGCTACGACAACGAACAGCTGAACCCGTTGCGGCTGCAGCCTTCCGGGGTGCGTGAGAAGAAGAACCTCTGGGAAGTCCGCTACGACCCCTACGACGTGTCCAGGGTGTTCGTGCGCGGCCCGGGCGGGTGGATCACCGTGTTCTGGAAACACCTGGACCGGGTCCCGATGCCGTTCGGCGACCTGGCCTGGGACCACGCCCGGCGAAATCTGGTCGCCGACGGCCGATCCGCCACCGAGGAGCAGATCGCCGACGCGGTCGCCGCGCTGCTGCGCCGCGCCCACGACGGCCCCGAGGATCGGGAGAAACCGAAGATGAGTAGACGGGATCGCCGGGTGACCGCCCGCACCAAGGCGACCACACCCCCGGTCACGTCGCCGGTCGGCGAGCCACCCGAGGATGCCGCGCAGGCCGAGGGTCCTGCGTCGGCGGAACCGACGCCCGAGCCCGAGGACGTCGACACGCCGTTGGCGAAGGTGATCCCGCTGGGCATCTTCGACCCGTTCGCCGAAGCGGACAAACGCTGGTGACCGGCGTCATCACCGGCCAGCAGGCGCCCGACCCCGGCGCTGACGACACCGACGACACCGGCGTGCGGCAGCTGACCACGCTGCGCGGTTGGCGGGCCTTTGTCGCCGACCGACCCGTCATCCCGGAGCTGTTGTCCGAGGAACTCTGGCGCGGTCTCGGGGAGGCGGACCGGTTCGGCTACGACGAGGCGCGGCTGGCGCATCACGCGAAACTGCTGGTGGTCGCCACCCCCACCATCCAGCAGGTGATCCTCGAGGGCCGGCGGTTGCAGTACTTGAACCGGCATGCCGAGGTCGGTCGGTGCGGGCTGATTCTGTCCGGGCCGGCTCGCACCGGCAAGACCACCTGCCTGACCCAGCTCGGCAAGACCATCGAGACGATGCACACTCGGCGGCATCCGCACGCCGCCGGGCACATCCCGGTCGTCTACATCACCGCGCCGCCGGCCGCGACCCCGAGGATGATCGCGGTGGAGTTCGCCCGGTTCCTCGGGCTGCCGTTGACCCGCCGGGCCAACATCACCGACGTCCTGGAGGCGGTCTGCGGCGTGTGTCTGGATGCTGCGACCACCCTGATCTGTGTCGACGAGATCCACAACGTGAACCTGGGAACCCGGCACGGCGCCGAAGCCTCCGACACGCTCAAATATTTCGCCGAACGGCTGCCCGCCACGTTCGTCTACGCCGGCATCAACGTCGAACGCGCCGGGCTGCTCAACGGCAACCGCGGCGAGCAGATCGCCGGACGATTCTCCATGATCCGCACCGGGGCGTTCGGCGGCGGCCAGCAGTGGCAAGCCCTCATCGCCGCATTGGAGTCGAGTCTGCGGCTGCACCACCACAGCACCGGCAGCCTCGTCGAGTTGGCCGGATACCTGCACGACCGCAGCAACGGGATGATCGGCAGCCTGTTGCGGCTGGTGCGGGCAGCGGCGATCCAGGCCGTGCTCGATGGCTCCGAAACCATCACCAGATCCACCCTGGAATCAATTCCGGTCGACATCGCCTCCACCGGTGAGGACCTGCCCGCCCACCGAGGCGGCAGGTGATCCCCCAACGCTGCGCCGAACAAGCGATCACACTGGCCGATCAGGGCTGGAACCTCTCGGCGATCGCAAGACACCTCGGCCACGACCGCAGGACCATCCGCGTCTACCTCAACGGTCGCCGCAAGCCCGGCCAGCCGCGCCCACACGTCCACTCGTTCGCCCCGTTCGAGCCCTATGCGGCACGACGCCTGCGCGACGATCCCCACCTCCGTGCCTCGGGACTGCACCGCGAGGTGGGCGGAACTCGGTTATGCCGGCAGCTACTCCACGCTCACCCGCGAACTCCGCAACAGCGGTATCGCGACCACCTGCCCAGCTTGCGAACACAGACCGCACGGCGACACCTACCCTCGCACACCGATCCGCCGTGCTCCGCAGAGCCTGCCGATGCGCGTCGCTCCTCTCGCAGGAGAGACCATCGCGTCCTACCTGGGGCGCCTCGCCGCGGTCAACCATCTCCCGCTCAGCCTTCTGCTCACCCAACTTCCGCCTTGGTTCACCGCGCGAACCGTCACCCACGACGACCTCACCGGTGCCGCCCGCGCCGACGCAGCCGACGTCGAGAGCCTCGCAGCCCTCAGCGGACTCACCGCAACCACCCTCCTGCACGCGCTGCCGGGATTCCGTTCCGGCTCCGGCCATGGCCGACCGCCGGTGCGCGCGACCCACGCCTGCCCGCGCTGCGCCGCCCGTCACGGACATACCGAACCGGTCCCCGTTCACCTGTCCGCACACCAACGACTCTGCGCCAGGCACCGGGTCTGGCTCGGCACCACCACCGGCGTCGACCTCGTCGCGGCTCCCGAGATCATCCACGCGCAGCGCCTCGCATCCCGCCTCGCCCGCCGCCACACCGGACCACGCCTCATGCTCGCCGAAGCGACCGCACTCCAGCAGATCATCGCCAACCAGCAAGACGGCGAGCAACCAGACCTCATCCGCCCGGCGCATCACAGCGCTCGCCTCAGCCAACCCGCGTCTCGCGTTCGACCACCCCAACCTGATCGAAGCAGCGACCTACCCCGAAACGATCAGCAACGCCGCCAACGCTCTCACCCGGTCCAGCTGACCCACGGCTCCCGACCGCGCGCCCCGCCGCGTCATCAAACCGCGATCGGGCCGGACTCACTGGCAAGATCAACCTCAAACACGCTCACGGGCCGACTTCGCCGACAACCGAAACGTTGATCGCCTGCCAACCAATCAGGCCCACCCAGGCCAGCACAGCGATGGCGGGCCGACTTATCCGTCACCGGACAGGGGTCGAGCTCGGCGAGGACGACACGGACGGTGTGGTGGCGGTCGCGCGGGTCAGGCGCGGCGCGATGTCCGGCGGTGGTGGCGGGCGTTGGACCTGGACCGCGGCGCGGGTGTGGCTGGGGTCGACGACACGGTGGCGTCGCTGGCCGCGGCGTGCTCGAAAGCCATCGCGCTACCCGACCGAGCGTCCGCTCAGAACCCCCGCACCCCGGCGACGTCGATGAGCACCGAGACTGAGTAGTCGCGGGCGAACCGGCCGATATCGCCCGAGACACTGACCATCGACGCCTCGTACTTGTCCAGATAGGGCTGGTAGGCGTCGGCGGCCGGGTGGTCGGGGGCGACGCGCGCGACGCCGCGGAGCACGACGATATCGCCCCCCTCGCGGGTCGAGTTGAAGTGCAGCGCCACGTTGGGGTTGCGCGCGATGTGCCGCAGCCGATGCGCGCCGGCGCCGGAGTAGACGAGCAGACGTGGGTCTTCCCACAGGAACCACACCGGGTTCGGCGCCGGCGTGCCGTCCGCGCCCATCGACACGAACCAGATCACCCGGTCCTCGCGAAGCCGAGACCGAACACGTTGGCCGAAATCGGAATTCGGGTCCGGCAGCACGTTCGGCATCCGATCATCCCCTCTCGTCGGTCCACGCCAGCAGGTCGTCGACGCGCCAGGTATTGACGATACGGTCCGGCTCGATACCCACCTCGCTGGCGCGTTCGCACCCGTTGCCCTGCCAGTCCAGTTGGCCGGGCGCGTGCGCGTCGGTGTCGATGCTGAACAGACATCCGGTGTCGTAGGCGAGGCGCAGGAGCCGCATCGGCGGGTCGAGGCGCTCGGGCCGGCTGTTGATCTCGACAGCGGTGTCGAACTGGCGGCACGCCTCGAACACGATCTCCGCGTCGAACTTCGACTCCGGGCGCGTGCCCCGGCCACCCGTGACGAGCCGGCCGGTGCAGTGCCCGAGCACGTCGACGAGCGGGTTCGCCACCGCCCGCACCATTCGCTCCGTCATCACGTCCGCCTCGGCGCGCAGCTTCGAATGCACGCTCGCGACGACGACGTCGAGTTCGGCGAGCAGATCCTCCTGCTGGTCGAGCGAGCCGTCCTCGAGGATGTCGACCTCGATGCCGGTCAGCACCCGGAACGGCGCGAGCTCGGCGTTCAGTGCGGCCACCACGTCGAGTTGCTCGCGCAGCCGCTCCGGCGACAGCCCGTTCGCCACGGTCAGCCGCGGCGAATGGTCCGTGAGCGCGCAGTACTCGTGGCCGATCGCCGCGGCGGTGCGCATCATCTCCGCGATCGGGCTGCCGCCGTCCGACCAGTCCGAATGGGTATGCAGGTCACCGCGAATCGCGTCACGCAGGCCCGAGGTGTCGCCCGCCCCGATCGGCGCCGCGGCCGCCTTCAACTCGGTCAGGTACGCCGGTTCCTCCCCCCTGCACGCCGCCTCGATCACCGCCGCCGTCTTCGGGCCGATCCCGCTCAACTGGGTCCAGCTGTGCGCGCGTTCGTGCGCGGCGCGTTCGGCGGGGCTCAGCCGCTCGACGACGTCGGCCGCCCGCCGGAACGCCTTGACGCGGTGCGTCTCGGCGCGTGAGCGTTCGAGCCAGAACGCGACCTCCCGCAGCGCCTCGACCGGATCCATGAATCCCGTTACGACCTGCTGTACTTGATGAACGCCACACCGTCGGCGAACACCCGGCTGGTGTTCACGTGGAAGTACACCGGGTCGACGTGGCGCCCGTGCCCGAACAGCGGCCGGCCGCTGCCGAGCACAACCGGATAGTGCTTGAGGAAAATCTGGTCGATCTCCGGCAGCAGGTGGTGTGCCAGCTCACCACCACCGCACAGCCAGATACCAAGTCCACGTTCCTTTTTGAGCTCCCTTACCTTGTCGAGCGGATCATCGGCGATCAACTCGACCTCGGGATCGGGATTCGCGAGCAGTGTCGTCGACGCGACGAACTGGCGCAGGTGCGAGTACGGGCTCGACGTCCCGGTCTTCACGCCGAAATCGTGGGTCTTGCGCCCCATCACGACGGTGTCGAAAGTGATGTTCTCGCTTTCGATTCCGAGCGACGCCCGCACCCTCGTGGGCAGCGTCTCCGGGTACTGCGCGATGATCGCAGGCCCGTGGTCGCCACCGACGGGGAAGAAGTCCACCGAGCCGTCGTCGGCGGCGATGAACCCGTCGAGGGTCGCTGCGACGAAATAGGTCAGCTTGCGCATCCGGTCCTCCCGAATCTTCCCCGTCGCTTCGCGCGCCCGGACGACGTCGTCCGGGCTGTCGCATTCCAGTGGCTTCACCCTCGACGGTAGCCGTGGAATCGCCGCTGTGCAGGCAGTTCGCTCAACCACGAACCCAACCACGAACCGCGCGCGGTCGCGGCTGGCAGCGCGGGCACGAGTAGGACGAGCGGTTCATGAACCGTTCCCGCCGGATCGGCGCCCCGCACCGCCGGCACGGTCGGTCTTCGCGACCGTAGACGGCCAGCGACCGCTCGAAGTACCCCGACTGGCCGTTGACGTTGACGTAGAGCGCGTCGAAGGACGTTCCGCCCTGCGCAAGGGCCTCCCCCATCACCGCGTACACGTCGTGCAGCAGCGCCCGCAGCCGCGGCCGGGTCTGCTTGTCGGTGAGCCGCGCGCCGTGCAGCTTCGCCCGCCACAGCGCCTCGTCGGCGTAGATGTTGCCGATCCCGGAGACGACAGTCTGGTCGAGCAGGGCGCGTTTGACCTCGGTGTGCTTGCGGCGCAGCACGCTCACCACGTTCTCGACGTCGAAGAGCGGATCGAGGGGGTCGCGCGCGATGTGGGCGACGGGTTCGGGCACCACGGTCCCGTCCACCTCCACCAGCGGTGCGAGTGCCCAGCCGCCGAACGTGCGCTGGTCGATGAAGCGCAGTTGGGCGCCGTCGTCGAGGGTAGCGACGATATGCGCGTGCTTTTCCCGGGGCGCATCGGCGGCCTCGACGAGCATCTGCCCGCTCATCCCGAGGTGCACGACGACCGCCTCGTCAGCACCGTCGAGGTCGAGCCAGAGGAACTTGCCGCGGCGTCGGGCGGCGGTCACGGCGCGGCCCGTCAGCCGCGCGGCGAGGTCCGCGCCACCGGGCAGGTGCCGGCGCACGGAACGCGGATGGGTCACCTCGACACGGTCGAGGGTGTGTCCGACGACGTGGTCGGCGAGGCCGCGGCGGACGACCTCGACCTCGGGGAGTTCGGGCACGTTGTCAGTCCGACGATTCGGACCCGTTCGGCGCGAGCGCGGCCCACGCGGAGCTGGCGGCCTTCTGCTCGGCTTCCTTCTTGGAGCGGCCGACCCCGGTCCCCATCGCGGATCCGTTGACGATGACGGTGGCGGTGAACTGCTTGTCGTGATCGGGGCCGGTGGCGGTGATCTCGTAGCTGGGGACGGTCGCGCCGATCTCGGCGGCCAGTTCCTGCAGGCTGGTCTTCCAGTCGAGGCCGGCGCCCATCTTCG
>DATDBV010000068.1:0-15321 GCA_036524715.1 Nakamurella sp.
GGGAGCCTGACCGGTTGGATCGACCGGGTCGAACGGCGCACCGCGGGCGGATTCGGTCAACGCGGTGATCCTGGCCATGATCACCGCGGTCGCCGCCCGCACGGCCTCGCTGTCCCGGTCCCGGCCGGCCCAGGGGGTCAGATCCACCGGCTCGCCGACGATCATCCGCACCGCAGCTCGACGCCACAGGTGCTTGCTGCCCGGCCGGGGTCCCCACATGCCGACCGGGATCACCGACACGTCTGGATGGGCCAGGGCCAGCCGTGCCGCGCCGGTCTTGCCCGGACCGGGTCGCAGATCCGGCTCCCGGGTCCGCGTCCCCTCCGGATACAGGCACACGACGTGTTTGCGCCGCAGGGTCCGGGCCGCCGCGGCCAGTGACTCGGCGGCCCTGGCGCCGCCTCGGACCACCGGGATCTGCCGGGCCGACCGCATGATCCAACCCACGATCGGCCAGTCGAACACCTCGGCCTTGGCCAGGAAGTGCGGGAAGCGATGATGCCCCGTGACCAGTCGGGCCAGGGCGAGTGTCTCTGTCTCGGACAGGTGGTTTGCCACGATGATCGCCGGGCCGGACGTCGGGATGTGGTCGCCGCGCTCGAAGTGCACCCGGTGCACGATCCTGGCGCCCAGCGCGATCCCCAGGAAGGCGATGATCGTCCGGATCGGCCGCTCCCGGGGCCAGTGCACGGTGTCCAGGATGCGTGGGCGGGGGTCCGGCGGCCGGGCGGTCATAAGCCGATCCTGCCAACCGCGCCCGATCCGGTCGCCACCCCCGGTCGATCTGCGGCGGGCGTCCGGGCCGGCGGCGATCTCCGGTGACCTCACGCCCGCGTCCGCCCGCACGTCTACTGGAGATGAAGCGTCATGATGTGACCGTGTACACCGTCGTCGACACCCCGATCGGCGACCTCACCATCGTCGGCGACGGCCACGCGCTGTCCGCGCTGTATTTCCCCGACCGCGCCCGACGACCCGACGACGAGACCTTCGGACTTCGTGACGACGACGCGTTCCCGGACGCCCGGCACCAGCTGGCCGAGTACTTCGCCGGCGTCCGCACCACCTTCGACCTGCCGATGGCGCCCCGCGGGAACAGCTTCCAGCACAAGGTCTGGCGGCTGTTGACCACCATCCCGTACGGCCAGACCCGCAGCTACGGTCAGCTGGCGGCCCAGCTGGGCGATCCCGGCCTGGCCCGGGCGGTGGGCGCGGCCAACGGTCGCAACCCGATCTCGATCGTCGTGCCGTGCCACCGGGTGGTCGGTCACGACGGTTCGCTGACCGGGTACGCGGGCGGGCTGGCCCGCAAGGCCTTCCTGCTTGAACTGGAACGGCCGGCGGCCGACCGCATGCCCGCCCTCTTCTGAACGGCGGGGCATCCGGTCAACCCTGCTTCGACCGATAGGGCATCGTGCCGAGTGAAGGATGGTGCCCGATCGGCGGGCACCGGTCTTCACTCGACCGACGAGCCGACCGGAGCCAGTGGCGCCCCAGCCCGAACCGGTTCGCCAACCGCCGGTTCGCCAACCGCCGACTCGCCAACCGCCGACTCGCCAACCGTCGGCCCGCCATGCGCCGGCCCGCCATGCGCCGGCCCGCCATGCGCCGGCAACGCGGGCGCGTCGGGAGCCGGCACCGCGGCGAGCCGGGGGAGCAGCAGCGACTCCCACAGCACCCGGCCGGACTCCCGGAAGAACCCGTGATGCCCGACGTGCCCCACCCCCAGTTCGCCCGGGTCCAGTCGCAACCGTTCCACGGACGTGCCGACGAACAGCGCGTCCATGGCGTCGATCGCGGCCGCCGTCAGCAACTCGTCGTCGGTGAACCAGACGCTGGTCATCGGTGTGGTGACGTTCGCCACGCGCTCGCGGATCCGCGGCACGTCCTCCTCGAAGTACGTGGGCGAAAGACACCACCGCCGCCACTGCCGCATCACCTTCGGCGGCACGTCGCCGATGATGCCCAGCCGCCTGCCGGGGAAGTACCCGGTGGCCGCGACGGCCGTCGGCGCCAGGGTGTGCCAGAGCAGCGGCGCGCGCCGTCGGACCGCGGGGGCGTTGTACTTCCAGTACCCGTTGCCGCTGGCCACCGCGATCACCCGGTCGATCAGACCGTGGTGCGCGAACGGCAGGATCTGGCTGCCCAGGCTGTGCCCGATCCAGGTCACCGGGAGCCCGTCGGCCCGCTGCACCAGCGACTCCAGGGCGCTGGCGGCGTCGCCGGCCCAGCGGATGATGTCGGCCCGCTCCGCCCGCATCTCGGCGGGGCCGCCGGTTCCTCGGTAGTCGAAGGTCAGGGTGAGGAACCCGGCGCCGGCCAGCCAGTCGGCCAACGGCCGGTAGAAGGAGGCCGGGGTGGCCATGGCCGGCGCCAGCAGGACGGCGCCGCGGGGCTCCCGCGGCCGGAACCAGGTTGCCCGCAGCTCGCGGCCGTCGTCGGCGGTGATCGTGTCGTTATAACGACTGTCATAGAGGACCATGCAGAGCAGAATATGACAACTGTCATGACGAGGCAATAGGATTGCCGGCATGGCCAACGACACGCGGCAGCGCATGGTGGCCGGGGCCGCCCGGATGATCAGCCGACGCGGGGTGGATGCGATGAGCCTGCGCGAGCTCGCCGAGATCGAGGGCGTGCCGCTGGGGTCCACCTACCACTTCTTCCCGGGCGGCAAGGCGGCGCTGGTCGACGAGGCGGTCAACTACGTCGGCGACCAGGTCACCGGCAGCATCGCCGCGACGCAGGGCAAGGGCACCGAGCACATCGTCCGGTGGGTCGTGCACGCCTGGCGCCGGATCCTGGTCGGCAGTGACTTCCGGGCGGGTTGCCCGGTGCTGGCGGCCGCGGTCGCCAAGGACGAGCGGCATCGGGAGACCGCCCGAGCGGTGTTCGACCGCTGGACCCGCGGCCTGGCCGACGTGCTCGTCGACGACGGCATCCCGGCGGAGCGGGCGCCGGCCGTCGCCCGGACGGTCATCGCCTCCCTCGAGGGCGCGGTCGGGTTGGCCCGGGCGTTCGGGGACATCGGGCCGCTGGACGACGTCGAGACCGAACTGGTCGCCCTGGTCTCGGCAGCTACGGGCCGTGGCGTCCCGGATCGTGCCCCGAGCCTGGTCGGCTCCTCCATGACACCGGAGGTGGGTTGAGCCGGCCGGTAATCGCTGCCGACGATCCCTTTCGTTCCGGTGCGGCGACTGACAGGCTGACCTGTGCGGTCGTTGGGTGGTAGCTGTGCCGTCGACGATCGCGGATGCCGCAGGACCGACCGAAGGAGACCCGCCGTGCGCGGACGACGCACCATCACCCTGCTCACCGTGCTCGCCGCGGCCGCCACCCTGGCCCTGACCGGCAGCATGGTCGGCCCGGTGGCCAGTTCCGACGCGTCACCTGGGCGGTCGCAGTGGCGCGCCGACCTGGACGCGGCGAGCACCGCGATACCGTCCATCGCCCAGACGTCGGTCCAGACCCTGGACCAAAGCCTGATCCGATCCCGGGCGTCGAACAGCAAGGCCACGGCCGTCGCGGTCGCGATGACCACCAACTGCGACGGCTGCACCGGGGAGGCCGGGACCCTTCAGGTCGTCTACTTCGACGGGCGGGGACCGGTGGCCGCGGACAATGTGGCCAACGCCGTCTCGCAGTGCCCCGACTGTGACGGACCCGTGGTCGCCACCGCGGTCTCGGTGCAGGTGGTCTTCGTCAAGCGAGCCGATCAGGTGACGGTGAACAACCGCGCGCTGGCCGCGAACGTTCTCTGTGGTCCGCAGGACGGCGGTCCGGTGTCTGAGGAAATCTGCACGTCGTCGGCCGCCGCCTACCAGTTCGTGGTGATCGGCGGCAACCGCCGAGACCTGACCGCGTCGGCCAAGGACACCATCGGGCAACTGCAGGACGTGCTTGCGGGCGAGCTGGCCACGGCCGCCCAGGCGCCGCAGGCGCAGGCCCAGGCGAGCGCCGAGGCCCAGACCTCGTCGATCGCCGACCAACTGCAGGCGGTCCTGGTCAACGACACCGGCTCGACCCAGGTGCAGCGGTACGTCGACGTGCAGGTCGGCTGACTCCGAAGGGAATGACCGGCCGGCGGGAACCGTTCCGCCCGGCCGGGATTGACGACAAACGCCCTCGGCAAACGGCCGATGCGGAGTTCCTACCCCGTGGTCCACGGGGACGCGGCGGAAGTCGGCGCTGCCCTCGGCCGCACCGGAGATCTCGAAGTACGCCCTGGGCCAGGAATTCTGGACAGCCGCCCGGAGCACGCGCGATCTTGGACGGCCCGTCGGGGTCATCGCGGCTCAAGCCGGTGCGTTCGACACCTTGGCGATGATCATGGTGTCGGCCGCCTCCAGTCTCGTTGACTGGTCCGACCGTCCGCGTGGGAGTGCGCTCCGACGCAAGACCTCGGCATTCGGGTCCGGGGAATCGGCGTTCGAGGGACAGGGGAATGCGGGGGTTACCCCTACCCGTGACCCGGGGAGAAACCCGATAGCCCTGACCCCGGTGCGGCACCTACCGTCAGCAACGGTCCTGAATATCAATCGGAATCCATGGGGGAGCCATGACTCACACCGCATCGGAATCGGCAGCCGTTGCCGTCGCGGACGAACCGACCGTCGTGCCGGTGGCCCGCGCGGTCGACCTGCACAAGGTGTACGGGTCGGGGGACACCCGCGTCGCCGCCCTCGACGGGGTGTCCGTCGACTTCTGGCCCGGTCAGTTCACCGCGATCATGGGGCCGTCCGGCTCCGGGAAGTCGACGTTGATGCACTGCCTGGCCGCGTTGGATGCCGCCACCGCCGGTGCGGTGTTCGTCGGTGACGCCGATCTCACCCGCCTGGGGGACAAAGAGTTGACCCGGATCCGGCGGGACCGGATCGGTTTCGTGTTCCAGGCGTTCAACCTGGTGCCCACGCTGACCGCGCTGGAGAACATCACGCTGCCGATCGACATCGCCGGCCGTAAACCCAACGGGCCCTGGCTGGACACCGTCATCGACACCGTCGGCCTGCGGAACCGCCTGGACCACAAACCCAGTCAGCTTTCGGGTGGTCAGCAGCAGCGGGTCGCCTGCGCCCGGGCCCTGGCCGGTCGACCGGACATCGTGTTCGCCGACGAACCCACCGGAAACCTCGACTCCGTCTCCGGCGCCGAGGTTCTCGGCTTCCTGCGGCGATCGGTCAGCGAGTTCGGCCAGACCGTGGTGATGGTCACCCACGACCCGAACGCGGCCGGGTACGCGGACCGGGTGCTGTTCCTGGCCGACGGCCGGATCGTGGACGAGATGCTCGAGCCCACCGCGGATCGGGTGCTGGAGCGGATGAAGCACTTCGACGCGCACGCGACCGTTCCGAAGGGCTGACCGCAATGCTCAAGGCCACGTTGAAAGGTTTGCTGGCGCACAAGCTCCGGCTCGGGATGAGCGCGTTCGCGATCATCCTCGGAGTCGCGTTCGTGTCCGGCACCTTCGTGTTCACCGACACCCTCAATCGCAGCTTCACCGACCTGTTCCGGCAGACCGCCCCCGACGTCACGGTCCGGCCCGCCGACGCCCAGGACAGCGGCGGCTTCACCGGTGCGGATGCCCGGACCGTGCCCGCCGACCTGCTGTCCGGGTTGGCCGACCTGCCGGGGGTGGCCCGGGTCGACGGCAACGTCACCGACCAGAGCACTTTCATCGTCGGGCGGGACGGCAAGGTCGTCGGCAGCGGCGGCGGCGCCCCCGGCATCGGGCTCACTTACCACGACGGACCAGCCGCCGACGGCTCGCCGATCGTCACCATCACCGGCGGCCGGGCGCCCGCGGGGTCGAACGAGTTCCTCGTCGACGACAAGTCCGCGGCCGCCGCCGGCTATGCGATCGGCGACGAGATCACCCTGGTCACCACCGGTCCCGAGCCCACCGTGCACGGCACCCTGGTCGGCACCGTTCGGTTCGGCGAGACCGGGAACACCATCGGCGCGACCCTGACGCTGATGGACACCGCGACCGCCCAACGGCTCTACCTCGGCGGGCAGCACGCCTACACCGACATTGCCGTCACCGGAGACGGTTCCGTGTCCAACGCCCAGCTGCGCGACGAGGTGACCGCCTCGCTGCCCGGCGATCTGCAGGCGCTGGACGACGAGCAGATCGCCGCCGAGAACCAGAGCGACCTGGCGGAGGGACTCTCGTTCATCACCACGTTCCTGCTGGTGTTCGCCGCCGTCGCGCTGGTCGTCGGCTCCTTCCTGATCCTGAACACGTTCTCGATCATCGTCGCGCAACGCACCAGGGAACTCGCCCTGCTGCGCGCCCTGGGGGCCTCCCGCCGCCAGGTCACCCGGTCCGTGCTGGTCGAGGCGCTCGTCGTCGGCCTGGTCGGTTCGACCGTCGGCCTGGCCCTCGGGTTCGCCCTGGCGGTCGGCCTGAAGGCGCTGTTCGGGGCGATCGGCCTGGACCTGTCCGGCGCCGGGCTGGTGTTCCAGTGGCGCACCGCGGCCGTGGCGTACGCGGTGGGCGTCGTGATCACCCTGCTGGCCGCCTACCTGCCGGCCCGCCGGGCGGCGCAGGTGCCACCGGTCGCGGCCCTGCGTGACGACGTCGCCATGCCGGAGTCGTCGATGCGTCGCAGGCTGGTCGCCGGGACCGCCCTGACCGCGATCGGTGCCGGGTTGATGGTCTGGTCGCTGGGGTTCGACGGTGGTCTGTCCCTGCTCGGCCTCGGTGTGTTCGCCGTCTTCGTCGGGGTGGCGCTGCTCGCGCCGGTGATCGGCCGGCCGATCGTGTCGGTCATCGCGGCGCCGTTCCCCCGGCTGTTCGGCACCGTCGGGGTGCTGGCCCGGCAGAACACCCGCCGCAACCCGCGTCGCACCTCGGCAACCGCGTCCGCGTTGATGATCGGGCTGGCCCTGGTCAGCGCCATGGCGGTGCTCGGCCAGTCCACCAAGGCCAGCGTCGACGACCTGGTCAGCAGTGACCTGCACGCCGACTACGTGGTGTCCAACGCCATCGGCGCCGCGTTCTCCACCGGGGTCGCGGACCGCATCGCCCAGGTGCCCGGCGTCGACGAGGTTGTCCCGGTCCGGTTCGGCATGGCGCAGGTCGACGGCCAGGACGTCTTCGTGACGGCGGCCGACGTGCCGGCCTACAGCCGGATGGTGGGGATGACCGTCCGGGACGGCAGCCTGGCCGCCGGCGACGGGGTCGTGGTCGCCGCCGACCGGGCCGACGAGCTGGGCTGGCACGTCGGCGACACCGTGACGGTGACCCTGCCGGCCGGCCCGCAGAATCTACCCATCGCGGCGGTCATCGAACCCAGCGAGCTGGCCGGCCGGCTGATCATCCCGCTGGACGTGCTGGAGCGCGGCGGCCAGCTCCCGGCCGACTCGATGGTGTACGTGTCCCGCCTGCCCGGCGCCGACGCCTCCGCCGTCACTGCGGGGATCGATGCATCGGTCGCCGACCTGCCGACGATCACCGCCAAGGACCAGGCGGCGTTTGCCGCCGAGCAGCGCGCGCCGGTGGATCAGATCCTGGCGATCGTCTACGCCCTGCTGGGCCTGGCCGTGATCATCGCCGTGCTGGGCATCGTCAACACCCTGGCCCTGTCGGTGATCGAGCGGACCCGGGAGGTCGGCCTGCTGCGCGCGGTCGGGATGAGCCGGCGGCAGCTGCGGTCGATGGTCCGGCTCGAGTCGGTGGCGATCGCCGTGCTCGGCGCGGTGCTGGGCATCGGCCTGGGGCTCGTGTTCGGAGTGAGCATCCAGCAGGCCCTGGCCGACGACGGCGTCTCCGTCCTGTCGATCCCCGCCGGCCAGCTCGCCGTGTTCGTGCTGCTCTCGGCGCTGGTCGGGGTGCTGGCCGCGGTGTGGCCGGCCCGCCGGGCGGCGCGGATGGACGTGCTCCGGGCGATCACCGCCGACTGAGCCGTCATCGCCGCAGCGGCCGGCCGCTGTTGATCATGCAGAAGGTGTGCTGATGGCTGGGCCATTCGAACACCTACTGCATGATCAACTCCGTTGTGGGGGAGGAGGTCACCCTGCCCGGGAGAGCTTGTGCAGCAGGTGGGTGCCGCGCACCGAGCGGACGGTGCCGCTCCGTGACCGGACCACGATCGACTCCGTCTCGGCGCCCTCCGGGGTGTAGCGGACGCCGCGGAGCAGATCGCCGTCGGTGATCCCGGTGGCCACGAAGTGGGTGTTGTTGCCGGACACCAGGTCCGAGCTGTGCAGGACCCGGCTCAGGTCGTGCCCGGCGTCCAGTGCCCTCCGTCGTTCCTCGTCGTCCCGCGGGTGCAGCCGGCCCTGGATGACGCCGCCCATCGCCTTCATCGCGCAGGCCGTGATGATGCCCTCCGGGGTGCCGCCGATGCCGAGCTGCAGGTCGATGCCGGTGCCGGGCCGGATCGCGGCGATCGAGGTGGCCACGTCGCCGTCGGCGAACAGCCTGACCCGGGCACCGGCCGCCCGGACGTCGCGGATCAGCTGCTCGTGCCGCGGCCGGTTCTGCACGCTGACCGTCACGTCGCCGGGCGTCACGCCCAGCGCCCGGGCGATCGCCCGCACGTTGTGCTCGACCGGCGCGTCGATGTCCACCTCGCCGGCGACCGCCGCCGCGCACACCAGCTTGTTCATGTAGAACACGTCGCGCGGGTCGTACATGCTGCCCCGGTCGGCGGCCGCCATCACGGCGATCGCATTCGGCATCCCGTTGGCCAGCAGGGTGGTGCCGTCGACCGGGTCCACTGCGATGTCGAACTCGGGACCGGTCCCGTCACCGACCTTCTCGCCGTTGTAGAGCATCGGCGCCTCGTCCTTCTCGCCCTCGCCGATCACCACAACGCCGCGCATCGGCACCTTGGCGAGCACGTCACGCATCGCGTCGACGGCGGCGCCGTCGCCGCCCTCCTTGTCGCCGCGCCCTGACCAGCGGCCCGCGGCCAGCGCGGCCGCCTCGGTGACCCGCATGAGGTCCAGGCCTACGTTGCGGTCGGGTAACTGGTACGGCACACGTTCCGGACCGGTCATGCTCGCTCTCCGCTCGTTCCTCGCGGTTTGCCCGCATGGTGTTGATGATTCGCTCGGCAGGCCTCGCTCATGCGGGCTCTCCGCTCGTTCCTCGCGGATTGCCCGCATGGTGTTGATGACTCGCTCGGCAAGCCTCGCTCATGCCGCCGATCGTGCCAGTTGGTTGAGCCTGGGGTCGTGGCGGGGAGTCAACGACCACCTACGCGTTGGTCCGTGTCAACTCCCCGGACCACCTCACGTGCGAATGACGGGGCTCGCTAGCCTGTGACGATCCCAGGAGAGAGGCGTATGCAATGGAGCAGCCACAACTGGAAGTGCGAGTCAAGAAGCTGATCGAGGTCGACGGCCTGCAGTTCAAGGACCTGAACGGGACCGGCGAACTGGAACCGTACGAGGATTGGCGACTGGCGCCCGCCGAACGCGCGGCTGATCTGGTGACCAGGATGACCCTGGACGAGAAGGTCGGGCTGATGCTGATCAACTCCCGCATGACCGGCTATCGGGTCGGCGAGGGCGAACCGACCAGTGCGAATGGTGTGGTGGACGAGCGCACCATCGAAGCCGGCACGTCGATCTTCGTCCAGAGCAAGAGCTATCCCACCACCCACACCATCGAGCAGATGCACCTGCGGCACTTCATCCTGCGCGAGAACGAGTCGCCGTCGCGGCTGGCGACCTGGGTCAATGCCATGAACGAACTGTGCGAGGGCAGCCGTCTCGGGATTCCCTGTCTGATCACGTCGAATTCGCGGAACGAGAACGGCGAGATGGTGTTCGGGATGAACGACGCCGTCGGCATCTTCTCGACTTTCCCGGGCACGCTGGGCATCGCGGCGGCAACGCTGGGCGACAAGGCGCGCGGCGGGGACGGCTCGCTGGTGAGCGTGTTCGCCGAGACGGTCCGCCGGGAGTGGCTGGCGACCGGTCTGCGCAAGGGCTACATGTACATGTGCGACGTGGTCACCGATCCCCGCTGGCAGCGCATCTATGGCACCTTCGGCGAGGATCCGGACCTGGTCGCCGACATCATCGGCCGCCTCGTCGCGGGTGCACAGGGTGCGGAACTCGGACCGGACAGCCTGGCCCTGACCGTCAAGCATTTTCCGGGGGGAGGCGCCCGGGAGAACGGCTTCGACCCGCATTACAAGGAAGGCAAGTGGAACTGCTATCCGACCCCGGGCAGCTTCGAGCAGTACCACCTGCCGCCGTTCCGCGCGGCGCTCAAGACCTCCTCCTTCATGCCCTACTATTCCGCGCCGTCGATCCGCCGCAGCGTCGTGCAGGCGGTCGACGGCCGGGAGATTCCGTGGGAGGAGGTCGGCTTCGCGTTCAACCACTACATCCTCAATGACCTGCTGCGGGACCAACTCGGTTTCACCGGCTATCTCAATTCCGATTCCGGCGTCACGGACAATATGTGCTGGGGCGTGGAGGACCTGAGCAAACCGGAACGATTCGCCAAGGTGATCAACGCCGGCACCGACATGGTTGCCGACTCCAACAACATCGTGGATCTGAAGGCCGCGATCGAGAACAACTGGATCTCCGCCGCGCGCGTCGACGAAGCCTGCCGGCGGCTGCTGACCGAGATGTTCGCCCTCGGGCTGTTCGACGACAGGACCTACGTCGACGCCGAGGGCGCTGACGCGGCGGTGAAGGCGTCACCAGGTTGGGCACTCGCGGAGGAGGTGCACGGCAAGTCGGTGGTGGTGCTGAAGAATTCCGGGGGGATCCTGCCGCTGGCCCCGGGTTCGAAGGTCTATGTGGAGGTCTTCCACAAGGTCTCCGACATCGCCGCTGCGAAGACCGAACAGGCCCGGGCGGAGGCGACCGGGTTCGAGTTGGTCGATGATCCGGACCGGGCCGACGTCCTGATGCTGATCCTGGAGCCGCAGTCCGGCAGTTACTTCGACGCGACCCCGGGCTTCCTGGAGCTGACCCTGTGCGAGGACAAGCCCCTGCGCGCGATCAACGGGGAGGCGTACCAGGAGACCACGCTCACCGGCCTCGGCCGGTTCCGCGAATTGTGCGCAGCCGGGCGTTCGCGGGGGGGCCGGGTCGTGGTGTCGGTAAACGTGACGTTGCCATGGATCCTCGACGACGTCGAGCCCCTGGCCGATGCGGTCATCGCGGGCTTCTCCACGTTCTATCAGGCGCAGTTCGCCGTCGCGACCGGTGCCGCCCGGGCGCACGGCAAGCTGCCGCTCACACTGCCCGCCTCGGATGCGGTGATCGCGGTCGATGAGAATCTGGTCTGCGTCTCACCCAACGATGTGCCCGGCTTTGCCAAGGAGCGTTACATGCCGGACGGGCTGACCTACGCCTACACCGATGCCGACGGCAATGTGTGGCGGCTGGGTCACGGCCTGGAGTATTGACCGGGCGCCGGCTCAGGAGCGGGAGCCGGGCCACCCACCATCGCCGCGGGCCGGTTGCTGGGCTCCCCGTCGCTGCGGGCGGACCGGCCATCCCCGGACCGCCGGCCACCTGGACGAGGCATCGTCTCCGGTAGTCTGCGATCCAGCCACAAACGGTGAACATTGATCCGGCGACCGGCCCTCTCAGTCGCGAGATTCGTCGTATCGCGGAGCAGCCTTGGGATGGGAGTCCGTGCACGAACCACGCACGATTCTGCTGACCGGTGCCAGCGACGGCATCGGTGCGGCGGCCGCCCGGCGGCTGGTGGCGGCCGGTCACCGCGTTGTCCTGGTGGGCAGGTCCCCGAGCAAGACCCGGGCCCTGGCCACCGATCTGGGCACACCGTTCCACCTCGCGGACTTCGCCGAGCTGTCGCAGGTGCGGGCGCTTGCCGAGGCGGTGCGGGCGGATCATCCACGCATCGATGTGCTGGCGAACAACGCCGGCGGCATGTGGGGGCGTCGCGTGCTGACCACGGACGGCTACGAGATGACGTTCCAGGTGAACCAGCTGGCGCCCTTCCTGCTCACCCACCTGCTGCTGCCGACGCTGATCGACAGCTCCGCGGCGGTGGTGCAGACCGCGAGCAGGGTCGCCCGGATTGCTGGGCCGCTGGACCTGGACGACCTGCAACTGGCGCAGGGCTACTCGGCGAGCAGGGCCTACGGCAACAGCAAGCTCGCCAACATCCTGTTCACCCGCGAGCTGCACCGGCGGTACCACGACCGGGGTATCTCGGCCGTCGCCTTCCACCCCGGGGCGGTGGCGACCAATTTCGGTGCGGACGCCGGCGGGGCCATCCACGCCGTGTATCACAGCCCGTTGCGTCGGGTGGTGCTCGCGGGTGCCGACAAGGGCGGCGCGGCGCTCGCGTGGCTGGCCGCCGGCGAGCCGGGAACGACCTGGCAATCGGGTGGCTACTACGAGAAGAACCGGCTCGCGACGACCAATCGCCAGGCGGACGACACCGACGTCGCTCGTGGTCTCTGGGATCGTTGCGCCGCCATGACGCAGGTTCCCGCTTGAGCGCAGGGCGGGCGGGCGGGCCCGCAGACAGAGCGAATCATCAACACAGAGCCGGCGCCAGCGCGGGACGACCGAGCCTGCGAGGCGTCCCGCGGAAGGCGCCGGCGTGAGGAATCCCTGCAGCCCCTACGCCGGTTTGCGTCCGATCGTGACCAGGTAGTCCTGGCGCAACCGGTAGCCGCCGACGATCGGCGTGATGAACTCGTCCTGCAGGGCGCGGCGCTCCCGGCGGACCTGCGCGCATTTGTCACCGAGCATCGCCATCGCGACCAGCCCCGGCCCGAAGTTGGCATCGAAACGCTCGTAGAATGCGTCGATGTCGTCGAACTCGACGAGGGCCGTGCCGGTGCCGAACTCGAGCTCGATCCCATGCGGCTCGAACATCCCGCGAACGTGCTCCACACTGCCCCAGGCGAGCGGGGACTCGACGCCCTCTGGTGGCGCGGGCAGATAGCGGCCCATGAGAGCCATCGTTCTGGCGGTGCCACTGTCCGGTGGCCAGGTCGTGCAGCCGAGCCGCCCGCCGGGGCGCAGCACGCGGACCATCTCGCCGGCGGCGACCGCGTGTCGTGGCGCGAACATGTGGCCGAAGGTCGATGTGACCACGTCGAACCGACCGTTCTCGAAGGGCAGGCTCTCCGCGTCCGCCTCGATCCACTCGACGTCCACCCCCACCGCGGCGGCTCGCGCCCGGGCGGCGTCGAACATCGCCGGCGTGAGGTCGGATCCGACAACGTTGGCGCCGCGCAGTGCCGCCGGGACCGGGATCGAGCCGCCGCTGCCGGTGCCGATGTCCAGAAGATCCTCTCCGTCGGTGACGCCCAGCCGGTCGAGCAGATCGGGGCCGACGTCGGCAACCAGGACCGAGAGGACGTCCCAGTTACCGGACGACCAGGCCGCGCGCTGGCGCACCTTGAAGATCGTCGGTCCGTCGGTCATCTTGCCTCGCCTCCGGTTCGCGCAGCCAGGACGCACCTCGCAGGGTCAGGCGCCCATGTCCTCCAGCTGCTTGCCCTTGGTCTCCTGCACCCACTTGGTGACGAAGAAGAAGGACAGCAGGGCGAACCCGGCGTACAGGCCGTAGGCCAGGGCCAGCGAGATGTCCTTGAGCGGCGGGAAGGTGACGGTGATGATCCAGTTCGCCACCCACTGACCGCCGGCCGCCAGCGACAAGGCCGCGGCGCGCATCCGGTTCGGGAACATCTCGCCGAGCAGCACCCACACCACCGGGCCCCAGGACATGCCGAACGCCACCACGAACAGGTTCGCCGCGATCAACGCGACCACCGGTGAGGCGGTGCCGAGCAGGGCCACGTACAGGTTCGGCGTGGCGTCGGCGACGTTCTCGGCGGTGCACTGGTCGGCGATGACCTGGGTGCACTCGCCCGCGGTGCCGAAGATGATGGCCATGGTGGCCAGGGTGATCGTCATGCCGATCGAACCGATGACCAGCAGCGGCTTGCGGCCGACCTTGTCGATGAAGGCGATCGCGATCAGCGTGGTCAGGATGTTGATGACGGCCGAGATGACGGTGATCACGAACGACTGGTCCTCGGTGAACCCGACGGCCTCCCAAAGGATGTTGGAATAGTAGAAGATCACGTTGATGCCGACGAACTGCTGGAACACCGACAGCAGCAGGCCGATCCAGACGATGCCGGCGATCCGTCCCGTGCCGGGTACTTTCAGGTCCTTCCAGGACGGTTCCTGCTCGTGGACTTTCGCACTTTGAGGGGCTGATCTAGCCCGAGATCTCTTCTGGATTCTCGCGACTCGCCGGGTCAAATGATCAACCGTGCCGGGGTGTCGTGAAACTCTATATCTGCACGATAAGAACGTGCAGAGTGGAGGATGACGACGATGGCCGGACAACAGCCGAGCGGACTGCCAGGGATGATCCGCGGCACCGTGGTGACCCAGCGGCGCCGCTGCGGCAAACCCAACTGCCACTGCGCCGACGGAACGGTGCTGCACGAATCGACCGTGCTGAGCTACTCCGAGGGCGGGCGCAGCCGCACCCTGATGCTCGATGCGGACCAGGTCGCCGCGGTCCGCGCCGCGACGGCCCGCTACCGGGCCGCCCTGGCCGAGATCGAACGCGAGGGCAACACCGGCCTGGACGCGCTGCGCACCCGCCGGGCCGCGGCCCGCCGGTCGGGCCGGTGACCGTCTGGGCGGCGTTGCTGGGAACGTCCCGGACGGTGTTCACCGCACCAGGTTTCGCGATCTTCACCGACCTTTTGGCCGGCTGGGTGTGCGCCCCGGGGCGGCGCACCGTCACCGGCATGATCGCGGTGGCCGACCCCGAGGGCCGGCGGGCGCACGACGCCTACCATCGGTTCCTGCGCGACGGCGCCTGGCAGATGAGCCGCCTGTGGCGCATCCTGTGTGTATCCGCGGTGGGCCGGTTCGCGCCCGGCGGGGTCGTCGAGTTGGTGTGCGACGACACGCTGCACCACAAGACCGGACCCAAGGTCGCCGGCTCCGGCGTGTTCCGCGACGCGGTGCGCTCCACCGTCAAGAAGATCGTCTACGCCCGCGAGTTGAACCTGGTCGTGGTGTGCCTGCGCGTCGCCCCGCCGTGGGGCGGTTGCCCGATCGCCGTCCCGGTCAACGCCCGGCTGCACCGCAAGAACGACGATGTCACCACCATCGGCCACGCCGCGAACATGATCCGGGAGATCGCCGGCTGGCTACCCGGCCGGGACCTGCACCTGTGCGCCGACGGCACCTACGCCACCCTGGCCGGCAGGCTGCCCGACCGCACCCAGTTGACCTGCCGGATGCGCCGCGACGCCGCCCTGTACCAGCCGCCCCCGCCCCGCACCGGCAGGCGCGGCCGACCCCGCACCAAGGGTGACCGGCTGCCCA
>DATDBV010000069.1:0-3930 GCA_036524715.1 Nakamurella sp.
GGCGAGGTCGGGGGCGTCGGCGAGGTCGGGGCCGTCGGCATCGTCGTCCAGGGCGAATTGCGCGACCAGATTGGCCCGCGGCATCGAGAGGTCCAGCGCCCGCACCCACCGTTCGTCCCGGGCCGGGTCGGGAGTCAGCCGGGTCAGCGGTGGCGCGTCCGGATCCAGGACGCGGTCGGCGATCCGGTTGGCCAGCAGGAGCGCGACCTGCGCCCGGGTGCCCGGGCCGGGGAACCGGCGATCCGAGAACATGCCCGAGACATCCAGCAGAGCAACGCCTTCACTGCGACGCTCGACCACCAGCCCGGTCAGCTCGGCAACCTCGGCGGCCGGGCCCGGCGAACGCAGCATCCCGCGGTCGCCGCCGTCCAGGTCGGCGTAGTAGACGACAGGTCGCTCCACCAAGGCCCGGCGGACCCGCTGCGCCGACTCCCGGCGCAGGGTGGCCCGGCTGACACCCTGCGGTCGGTGCAGCAATTCCTGGGCGGAGCCGATGTGCTGCAGCACGGGCGCGGGCCGGTAGAGGGCCCGAAGTACGTCCCGGTCGATGTCGTAGAGCGCCTCGCCGACCGATGGATCGTCGACCCAGCGGCGGGCGCTGCCGTCGGCGAGCCTGACCGCGCCGCGGGATTCCAGCCAGCCGGCGGCGTCGACGAACCCGGCGCGGTCGGGTTGGCGGTCCAGGGACAGCTCCAGCCCGTCGATCCGCTCGGCCTCCGCGGCCACCCGTTCGGCCAGCTCCGACAGCGCGATCTGCGTGCCGGCGCGGCCCAGCACGGCCAGCGCCAGGCACAGGTAGGCGTAGCGACGCCGGTCGAACGGCCGATCCAGTTGGGCGCCGGCCAGCGCCGGCTGGGTCGCGTCGAACGCGTCCCGCACCCGAGACAGCCGTGCCGTCGTTGAGGTGAGCTCCAGGCGGTAGCCGAACAGTTCGGCCAGCTCCTCGCGCAGCGGTCCGGACCAGCGCCGGACCAGCGGCAGCGCCTCGGTGTTCGGGTAGGTGAGGGTGATCAGCGGCCAGGTCAGCAGCACCCGGGCAGCCCGCTGGTAGGCGGCCCGGTCCAGCGTCGCGACGGCGGCGGTCACCGGCCACCTGCCGGAGTGACGGTCAACGCCATGCGATCCAGGCGCAGCACGCCACGAACGGTCTCGACGGCGGTCGAGCTGTCCTGCGGCGTCAGCGTCATCCGCACCCCGAGGGTGGATCCGGTCGCCGGAACCCGTCCGGACACCGGCACTCGCGCCCCAAGCGCAACGTCGAGCAGGGAGAACAACAGCGCCGTCTCCTCCTCCGAGAGGGTGCGGCCGGGCAGGGGGGACGCGGCCAGCGACCGAGCCGCCTCGGCGCGGGCCAGCCGGTCGGCCAGCTGGGCCTCGCGCAGGCCCCGCCGGCCGGCGTCGTTGCGGTCCAACTTCGCCGGTGGTCCGGGGCTGCCCTGCTTCCCGGACTCGACGAGTGTCCTGGACAGTTCGACCGGCGGCGCCTCCCACCAGGTCCGGCGCGTCGGGATCAGCTCGGGATCGGGATGCACGACACCGACGTGCCGCGGCCGACTGTGGTCGAACGCGGCGGCGAACAGCGCGTGCGCGGACGGCAGATCCGGGGTGGCGACGAACCAGGTGGCCAGGTGTCGCAGTTGGCTCTCCCGGTTGACCCCGCCGAGCCGGGCCTCGGTGACCCGGCGCAGCAGTGCGAGCACCGCGGCCACCGCGCTGATCGTCGCGTCCTGCAGTCGGTCGACCTCGCTGCGGGTGGCCTCGCCGGGCACGGCCAGGAACCAGTGCACCAGCCCGGACCAGCGCTGTTGCCAGTCCTGCAGCCGATCGACGGGGCTGCGGAAGATCCGCTCGTCCGCCTCGGCGGCCAGCTCGACCAGCCGGTCGACGCCGGTGTGCTGCACCGTCCGGACCGCCGCGGCCAATCGCGGTGTGTACCGGGCCAGCTCGGAGGAGAACTCACGCAGGTGGGCGATCAGCGCGTCCTTGTGGGTCAGGAAAACGTCCGCACTGGTCTCGGTGCTCTTGGACAGGTCCGAAAGCATCAGGTAAAAGCGGGCCGCCCGCTCGGCCATCTCGTTCAGCACCGAGTCCAGGCGACTGAGCTTGCGGTACACCATCTCCGCGTCCCCGTCCCGGTTGGCGGTGGCCAGATCAGCCAGGTCCGACAACAGCTCAGGGAGCACCAGACGGGACAGGGTGGCGTCGTCCAGCCTGGCCCCAAGGACATCCTCGACCGCCCGGTATGCCCGGTACCCGGCCTGGTTGAACTGGTAGACGTAGTGCCGGTTCCGGTACTCGGCCAGGGTCGCCGCGCGGGCACCGTCGTAACTGCGGTCCAGGATCTGCCAGGCGTAAAGCTGGTCGAGCAGCGGGGTGGCCTCCTCGACGGACAGCACCGGGACGCCATCCGTAGCGTGGTCCTGGGCCAGCGCGGTCAGCGACGCGGTCACCTCGGCGGCGTGCTGCAACACCACGTAATTGGCGCGGCTGCGTTCCATGGCCCGCAGCACCCACAGATAAGTGGTGCTCTTCTCCGCCGCGGTGAACGCGAACAGACGCAGGCGGTCGACGTCGGTGTAGCCGGCATCGAAGCCGGCCACCGAGCCCGCCGGCTCGTCGATCCGCGTGTCGGTCATGCTGAGCACCTTACGGACGGGGTCCGACAGTGGGGTCCGCGTGGCGGGGAGGCTGCAAGGGGGCGCGCGTGACCGGGCCGTGGCGGACCTCGACCCCGATCAGGTTTGCTCGAGCTCGTCGAGGTTGGTGCCGCCAGGTCGAGCGGGCGGTCCATCGGCGTCGGTGTCCTGACGTCTTCGCTCGTCGAGGGCAGTGTCGTACTTCTGTGCGAGGGTCATCCCATGACCGGGACCATCACCACCAAAGTTGGCGCCGACCGCGTCGCCGAACTGGTGCGCGACGGTCAGCCGGTCAGGTCCCTTCGCCGGTCGAGGGCAGAGCCGTACCTCTGTGCGAGGGTCGTGCCATGACCGGCACCGTGACCACCCGCCCTGACGCTGAGCGCAGCGCGGCGTCGGTCCACGCGACGGTTGGCCGGTCGGTTTCGGATGGCTCTCACGGTCGGCGGGCGTACCCCCACGCCCAAACTGCAGGATCCACGGTCACTGTCGTACTCCTGTGCGAGGGTCATGCCATGACCGGCACCGTGACCTCCAGTGTTGACGCCGACGGCGCCGCCCCGGCGGCCCACGCCGGACTGACCCCGGGTGACCGTCGCGATCGGGCCGGCCGCGCCACGCGCACCATCTGCACGGATCAAGGGTCACAGTCGTACCCCTGTGAGTCAGGTCATGACCGGCACCGTGACCTCCAATGTTGACGCCGCCCGCGTCGCCGCGGTGGTTCACGCCGGCCTGACCCTGGGTGGCCGTCACGATCGAGCCGGCCGGGCCACCCGCGCCCAATCTGCGGGTCAGGGGTCACTGTCGTACCCCTGTGCGAGGGTCATGTCATGACCGGGACGATCACCACCAGGGCCGACGCGGACAGCGTCGCCTCGATGGTCGCTGACGGCCTGGCCCAACTGTTGGACGCCGAGTTCTGGAAGTTCCCCGGCGACGACCTGCTGGAGGCCGCCCGCACCATCGAACACCTGGCCCACCGGATGTACGCGGTGCAGGTCGCGGTGGCCGGGGAGATCGACCTGGCCCGGCTTGCGCAGACCCACGGCCAGCCATCGACCGCCGCCCTGCTCCGGCACGCCCTGACCATCGGACCGGGTGATGCCAAGGGCCGGGTCCGGGCGGCCCGGCAGGTCCTGCCGCAGGACGCCATCAGCGGCGGCGAGATCCCACCCCGGCTCCCCCTGCTCGGTGACGCCCTGGGCGCCGGCCAGGTCGGCGCCGAACAGGCGTCGATCGTGGTCAAGACCATGGCCCGGATCCCGGCCGAGGTGCCCGCCGAGATCCGCGA
>DATDBV010000070.1:0-5154 GCA_036524715.1 Nakamurella sp.
AACCAGTCGCCACCCCCGGAGTTCTCCGGTCGATGCCCGACCCGAGCGGGGACGGCGACACGCAGTCACTGGTACGCCGTCATCCGGCGGTCGACGCCCGACCGCCGACGGCGAACCGATCAGCGTTCGGCCATCGGAACATGGTCGCCAGTCACCCGACCGATCAGCCGGCACACGCCGTCCGCGGCAATTCCACATCGGCTCTACCGCCCGAAGGCCCGGCCAACCGGAACGGAAGCCGTCTCCCGGCGTCACGCTGGGTCCCCACCGCCGCGGCCACGACCACCACCGCGCAAGCTACCCCACCCACTACGGCCGACAGGCGGACGGCCCGTTGGATGTCCGCGATCTCGGGGGGCGGGCCTTCGCCCAGGGTGCCGCGGTCCTCGATGGTGCTGTCGTAAGTGTTGATGCCGCCGAGGGTTCGGCCCATTGAGCCGGCGAACGCCGCCTCGACCGGTCCTGCGTTCGGGCTGGGGTGCCGGCCGGCATCCCGTCGTACCGCCCGCACCGCGGCGGCGGTCGTACCGCCCACCGCGGGCGCGGCCGCGGCGGCGATGACCGCGGACAGCCGGGCCGGCAGCAGGTTGGCCAGGTCGTCCAGCCGGGCGGCGGCCCAGCCGAACCGCTCGTAACGCGGCGACCGGTGGCCGATCATCGCGTCCAGCGTGTTCACCGCCCGGTACCCGACCAATCCGGGCACCCCGGCCAGGGCGCCCCAGAGCAGCGGCGCGACGACGGCGTCGGATGTGTTCTCGGCGACCGACTCCACGCAGGCGCGGGCGAGACCGGCCTCGTCGAGGGATTCGGGATTGCGGCCCACCAGATGGGTGATCCGCCGGCGGGCGCCCGGCAGGTCACCGGAATCCAGCAGAGCGCCCACCGCGGTGGCCTCGCGTCGCAAGGATCGTCCGCCGAGCACCGCCCAGGTCGCGGCGGCGGTGAGCGCCGTCCGGGCCACCGGACCGCGGGCGGCCCGCTGGGCCAGCGCTCCGGCGGCCACGGATGCGGCGACGAGCGCGCCGGTGTGAAGCGCCCCGGCGGCCAGGGAGTCCCGGTACGTCCGGCGTTCCAGCGCTGCCGCAGTCCGACCGAAGCCGGCCACCGGATGCCACCGCCAGGGGTCGCCCAGGACCAGATCGGCGCCATACCCGAGCAGCAGGCCGAGCGGCCGGGCCGCCGCCGAACCGACCCGCATCCGCCATCCCCCATTCGCCGGTGTCGCCCGCCGACTATATGGCTGCCACGGAGCCGATCAGGCGCTACGGTCGGACACAGCCGCTCGACGCCTGGGAGCACTCATGATCGAATCGAGCACCCGCTTCGTCGGTGGGCCCGTGCAGTCGACCGCCGCCCGGCTGCACGATCGATCGGTGCGGCTGCTGATGGGCACCGTGATCGACTACTCGGGCGTGATCCGTGCGAAAGCCGTTCCAGTGGCACGATTCCCGGCGTTCGTCGAGACCGGGATGGGCGCGTCGCCGTCCTGGCTGGTGTTCTGCGTCGACATGGGTATCGCCTTCACCCCCGATTTCGGGGTGATCGGCGACCTGCGGCTGCGCATTGACCCGGCCGCCACCACCATCCTCGAGCACGGCGTCGCGTGGGCCCCGGCCGACGTCCATCACCAGGACGGCACGTCGTTCGACGGCTGCCCACGATGGCGCCTGCGGCGGGTCGTCGACGCACTGGCCGCGGCCGGGCTCACCGCCCGGACCGGCGCCGAACTTGAGTTCGTGCTGACCCAACCGGACGGTTCGCCCAGGACCGGTCCGACCTGGCAGGGATACGGCGCGCGCTCCGTGCTCGACGTGGCGCCGATGTTGGCTGATCTCACGGAGAGCTTGGACCATGCGGGGATGCCGGCCGAGCAGTTGCACGCCGAGTACGGCGCTGATCAGTTCGAGATCTCGTTGCCGCCGGCCGATCCGGTCACTTCGGCCGACCGAACCGTGCTCGCCCGGATCCTGATCGGCCGGGCGGCGGCCAGACACGGCCTGGGGGTGTCGTTCTCACCGGTCCCATTCGCCGGCGGCGCCGGCAGCGGGGCGCACCTGCACCTGTCGATCGACGATGCGAACGGGCCGCTGCTCTCCGGTGGGGACGGCCCGCACGGTCTGACCGGCCCGGGTGGCGCGGTCATCGGCGGGTTGGTGTCCGGACTGCCCGACGTCCAGGCGATCCTCGCCGGGTCCGTGCTCTCGCCCTGGCGGCTCAAGCCGGGGAACTGGGCCGGCGCGTTCGCCTGCTGGGGGCTGGAGAATCGGGAGGCCGCCATCCGATTGATCGCCGCGACGCCGGGCAACCCGCACGGTGCCTCGGTCGAGGTCAAGATCATCGACGGCAGCGCCAACCCCTACCTGGCCGGCGCATGCGTGCTGGGCCTGGCCCATGACGGCCTGCGACGGGGACTGCCGCTGCCGGACGAGGTGCCGGTGAACCCGACCGAACTGCCGGCGGCCGCCCAGCAGGACCTGGCGTTGGCCTCCGATCAGGCCACGGCGTTGGACCTGCTCGACCGTTCGACCCTGGCCCGAGACCTGCTGGGCGACTTGATCGTCGACGGCACGCTGGCAGTGCGCCGGTACGAGCAGCGCACCTACGAGTCGTCCGACGCCGACGAGGTGGCCGCGGCGTTCCGATTGGCGTTCAGCGGGTGAATGTCCCTTTCCTGGAAGGACTGTCGGGCATCCCGGACGAGCTTGCGGCGGCGCTGGCCGAGCCGCTGATCGACCACCATGTGCACGGATGCTTCGCCGTCGGGCTCGACCGGGCCGGGTTCGAGGAGTCGCTGAACGAGGCGTCACCGGACCCCATCCCGTCGTTCATGACGCAGTTCGACAGCCAGCTCGGCTTCGCGGTACGGCGATGGTGTGCTCCGCTGCTTGGCCTGGATTCCTCGGTCGGCGCGGACGAGTACTGGCGTCGGCGTGCGGACCTCGGGCCGGTGGGCACGGCCCGGGCGCTGCTGCCGTCCGCCGGGGTGTCGGACTGGTTGGTGGACACCGGTTTCGCGGTGGACCGGCTGTGCTCGCCGGCCGAGCTGGCGCTGTGGTCGGTCGGCCGCGCGGCCGAGGTGATCCGGCTGGAGTCCCTCGCCGAGGCCCTGCTCGCCGAGGGTGTGTCGGCGCACAGGTTCGCGGGCGAGTTCCGGGACCGGCTCGCTCGGCGAGCCGGCACCGTGGTGGGGGCGAAGACGATCGCGGCGTACCGATGCGGCTTCGGCATCGACTGGTCCCCGCCGGACGACCGTTCCGTGGCCAGGGCGGTCGGCGACTGGGCGAGGACGGGCGCGCGCCGGCTCACGTCGCCGGTGTTGGTGGCGTTCGGCGTGCACGCCGCCGCCGATGCGGGGCTGCCCGTCCAGATCCATGTCGGTCTGGGCGACCGCGACCTGGATCTGCGCCAGGCGGACCCGCTGCTCCTGGTGCCGCTGCTGGGCCGGATCACCCGCGTCCCGGTGCTGCTGCTGCACTGCTATCCGTTCCACCGGGAGGCCGGCTACCTGGCACTGGCGTTCGGCAACGTGTACATGGACGTCGGGCTCGCGGTCAACCACTTGGGCGTGCGGTCGGTCGAGCTCATCGCCGAGTCGCTGGAGCTGGCGCCGTTCGCCAAGCTGCTGTATTCCTCCGATGCCTGCGGGCCGCCCGAGCTGCACCTGCTCGGGGCGGTGCTGTGGCGGCGCGGGATGGCCCGGGTGCTCGGCCGGTGGGTGCGCGAGGGCGACTGGTCGGCGGCCGATGCGGTCCGGGTGGTGCGGATGATCAGCGCCGGCACCGCGAGTCGGGTGTACCGGCTCTGACCCGGGGCGCCTTCGGTCAGCCGACTCCCGGTCCCGGCGCGGAACATTAGCCGGTGCCAGCCCGGCGGAGTCTCCGCGGGACACCATGTCGACCGCGTCCGGGCCCGGGTTCTCGGCGCGGCGACCCGGCGCGGCACCTCGCCCCGGCTCTTCGGCGCGGAACATCCGCCGGTGCCAGTCCGGCCGGACCTCCGCAGGACAGCATGTCGACCGCGTCCGGGCCCGGGTTCTCGGCGCGGCACCTCGCCCCGGCTCTCGGCGCGGAACATCCGCCGGTGCCAGTCCGGCCGAACTTCCGCAGCCCGTCTCCCGCCGCGCTGCGCCGCCGGTACCGTCGACGGGTGATCCCGACCCGGCGCACTCTGGTGACCGGCGGCGTGCGGTCGGGCAAGTCTCGCGTCGCCGAGGAACTGCTGGCCGGGGAACCCGCGGTGACGTACCTGACACCCGGCCCAGCCCCCGACCGGTCCGTCGATCCGGAGTGGGCGGATCGGGTCGACGCGCACCGGGCCCGGCGTCCGCTGCACTGGCGCACCGTCGAGACTGCCAATCTCGCACCGGCTCTCGGGTCGGTCTCCGGAGCGGTGCTGATCGACTGCCTTGGCACCTGGGTCACTGCGGTGGTGGACTCGCTGGGCACCTGGGACCACCGCCTGGCCGAGTGGGAAGGGACATTCGGCCGGCACCTGGACGAGTTGGAGCGCGCTTGGCGGGCGGCCCCGGGGCCGCTGGTCGCGGTGACCAATGAGGTCGGCTGGTCGGTTGTCCCCGAGCATCGCTCCGGGCGGACCTTCCGGGACCTGCTCGGCCGGGTCAACCAACGGATCGCCGCGGCCAGCGACGACGTGCTGCTGGTGGTCGCCGGGCGGGTGCTCCGGATCTGAGTCACGACCGGAATCTGATCGCGCGGTGGCAGCACAGCCCCGTAGGCGGACCCTGCGCACCCGCCCGGGCGCGAACTCGTGCCGCACCTGCGGCCGACCAAACCGGCGTCGTGGCGGCCCACCGGTTGCGCGGCGCCGGCGTGCGGTGACGCGTTCGCAGCGGGATCGCCGCTGCGGGGTTCGACGGGCTGCGGGTCGACACCGGCGTCCTTGCGGCGGGCGGCCCAAGCCGGGAGCCGAAGGCGGCGCGGCCGGGCCTCGGGCTCCCGGTCACAGCCGGAGCCGGTGCAGGTGGTTGCGGCGGGGGTGTTGGTCGGGGTCGATCCAGGTGGGCGGGATGATCTCGGGGTGGCCGTCGGCGGCGATCCGGATGGCCCAGTCGCCCTGGTGGATCAGGGTGTGGTGGTATCCGCAAAGCATGGCGGCGTTGGCCAGGCTGGTGGGTCCGCCGTCGACCCAGTGCCA
>DATDBV010000071.1:0-16208 GCA_036524715.1 Nakamurella sp.
ATCACCGAAGCATTCTGGTCTGCCTGCCACGGCAACCAACCTCAGGTCGCCGATCTTCTCCTCCGACGGGGAGCCGACATCAACTGGATCGGCTGGGACGATCTGACCCCGCTCGACGCCGCGCGACGCTCCGAGGCCACCCACCTCGCCGCCTGGCTCGAGGAGCACGGCGGACGCACCGCCACCGAATTCGCCGCCCCGCCCGTTCCGCCCAACGCAGAGGGTTAACAGCGTGTCGAACGGAACGAGATCGTTGGGCGGCAGGGCAGCGGCATCGCCGCCGGCGCAGGCGTTGCCGCGACCCGGCGGGATACTGCTCAAGCCTGGCTGATCACCACGGCATCCTGATCGTGGTTGCGCCGGCCGGCTCGCCGGCCAGGCCGAGTCGTCGATGTGCCCCGTTCTCCGTAAGGTCGCCCCGACTCGTGACAGCCGAGCCCGGGCGACCCGTCCCTGCGTCAGCCGTCGAGAGTCGCGACGGTCGCAGCGATGGAGCCGTCCATGTTTGCGATCCGGTCGGCGGCGTCGCCGTCCATCCGCCCCAGGACGACGATGCCGTTGTAGTACGACTGGTCGCCGTAGTACAGGACCAGGTCGTTCCCCGGCGAGCTCTTCTTCTCCGGAGTTCATCTCCATGGGGGACCCGCGCCGGTACGCCGATTCCTGCCCGACCTCATCCAGCGCATCTGGAACCGGCAGATCGACCCGGGAAGGGTGTTCGACCTCGTGCTCCCGCTCGAGCAGGCTGCCGACGGCTACCGCGCGATGGACGAACGACGCGCCGTCAAGGCCCTGCTCCGCCATGAGTGTGCACCGACCCCGAACCGCGGTCGCGGCCCTACTGCTGGCTCTCGTCGCCGCCTGCGGACCTGCCGACACTCCGACCAGCCAACCCACAACCGCCACCACCACCACCGCCAGCGAGGCGCCCGGCGATCCGCCCGTTCGCCGAGCAGCGGGTCGACACCGTCACCCGAACAGCAAACCGGCGTTGCGGGCACGGTCGGGTCCACCCAGGAGGATGAGTCGAGAATCGAGATCACCATCGGCGACGAGCGTTTCCAGGCAACGCTGGACGACAGTGCGGCCAGCCGTGATCTGCTGGCTCAGCTGCCCGTGACCGTGGACATGACGGACCATGGCACGGTCGAGAAGACCGGCGCCCCTTCCCGCATTGTTGTCCCTGGATGGTCAGCCGGCCGGGGCCGACCCGGACGTGGGGGACATCGGGTACTACGCTCCCCGATGCTGACCCCGGCCCGACGCCCGACCTCTCCCTGGCCAGACTGGTCTCCGTGGCGGTGCATTCCACTGGCCGCATCGCCGCGTTCCCGGAGAAGGGCGGCGAGGCGCCGGCCGACGCCGCCGGCGGCTCCGATCAGGAATACCTTCATGCTGTGCTTCCATCCTAAACGTAGCCACCCAGGCAATACCGAAGGTGCAGGCGTACAGAAACCGTTCGCCCGCGTCGACAGTTGGTGTCGGTCGGAGGAGTGCTCCGCCGGTGAAACACCCGACAGCTTCCGGGATTACGCGATTGCGCTGGACGCGATGGTCGCGACCGGCGACCCGCGGGCCGACTGGCCAGCACATTCCTGGCTCGGCTGGAACAGTTTGCGCAGGCCCTGGGCCTGCCGCCATCGGAGCTCGAATAGACCGTGCTGGGCCTCCTCACCCTGCGTCCGTTCAAAGACGGACCTTGCACCTACTCCGTGGTCGTCAGCATCCACGAGCCGAGCACCGGCGACCTACTGGAGCACGAGGTCTGGGGACCGAAGATCACCCGGCCATGGAAGGACCAGATGGACACCATCGCCACCACGGACCGTTGGCTCGCCCAGCGGGGGCTGGTCACGGATCCCCGGCGACCTGGCCCCGTGCCTCGACACGGAACAGGTGCGTCAGGTGAAGGCGGATCGCCACCGGCGATCTGATCTGAGCAGGACGAACGAACCCCCGGTCGAGATTGACGGGGGGTTCGTCGCATTCACATCCTGGAGTACGCGAGTCCCCGAGCACACGGGCACGGCCGTGGGCAGACTACATCGGGAGAGGTCGGCCCTGCCTCGGTGACCCTGGAGGGGCAAGCCAGCGGCTGCCGCGATTCCGAGAAGTAGGTCGGCGGTCAACCCGTCTCGAGCGCGTGACGACAGTCACCTCGGATCCTGCGTAATGGGGGATTGGGGAGGTTCGTCTCTTATACGCCACCCTCCCGGGGGGCGTCCGCCGGGCCACCCCATCCCCGGTGCTGATGAGACCTGGGGATCGAGAAGGAAATTCGAATGAAGCGCACCCTCGTCGCCGTCGCTGTCCTGGCCGCCGGTTTCGGCCTGGCCGCTTGCGGCAGCACCGCCACCCCGCAGGCCGCCCCGGCCCCCGCACCGGTGACCGTCACCCAGGCCCCGCCACCTGCGGTCACCGTCACCGCCGCCGCCGCCCCGGCTCCTGCTCCCGTCGTCGAGGCACCGGCGGCCGCCCCGGCTCCGGTCACGCAGGCTGCTCCGCCCGCCGAGGTCAAGGTCCCGATGCCGGACGTGGTCGGGATGAACCTGCAGGCCGCCCAGGACCTGATCCAGACCCAGGGCGTGTTCTTCTCGCGCAGCGAGGATGCGACGGGCGCCGGTCGGATGCAGATTCTTGACCGCGACTGGGTTGTCGTCGACCAGACCCCGGCCGCGGGCGAACTGATCGGCGAGGGCGACGCCCTGCTGTACGTCAAGAAGATCAGCGAGTAGCCGGCCTATCGAAACCGCTTGCGCAGCAAGCGGTCCGTCGGACGAGTCCACCCGGCGCTGATGAGACAGGACGACTGAGAGGGATCGATGAGTACCACCGACACCATCCTCCACCGCGACATCGGCACGTGGGTCCTGCGTGACTCAACCGAGGACGTGGTCGGCTGCCTGACCCCGGGGAGCTACCAGCCATCGCGGGTCGTGCTGCACCGGGCGAGCTGCTCGACGCTGCGCGTCCGGCGGACCGACATTCCCGAGCCCGTTCACCCGCGCTGGCCCGTCGCCGCGTTCGACCTGATCGAGCTGCTGTTCGGCCTGCATGGGCCGACGGGCCAGCCAGGTGTCGTCGAGTTCTGCCAGCAGTGCGCGATCGGACCGGCCCGATGAAGGTTCGCACCCGCACCGCCGCCACCGTGGTGGCGGCGGCGGGCATGCTGCTCGCCGTCGCGGCCTTGCGGAAGCTGGACAGCTGATGAGCGGCTTCGATCCATTCGCCCAGTACGACCGCCCGGCCAACCGGACCGCGGGCTCGATGGTCCCGGACGGCCGGGGCGGCTATCGACGGGTTACTCGGCTGGAGGCGGCGCACCACGAGTTCGTGGACGTCTTCGTCGGCACGATGATCCTGCTCTGTGTGCTCGCGGTCAGCGTCTGGGACGTGCTGGTGTTCGTCCTTCTCTGGCCGATCGAGGCCATCGTCAGAAAGGCGGCTATGCCACCACTGACCCGGAAGCTGGCGGTCAACCCGGCGTACGTCTGGCGGGAGATGCACAAGGGCGTGGCCGATTGACACGTCTGCCGCTGATCGACGACTGCGGCACCTAGCCGCAGTACTACAAGACGCTTTTCCAACTCGCCTGGTTTCGCCAGACACCTACAGCTATCGGGGAGTCCACCAAACACATCTCGTGGGAGAGCTGCGTCGCCGCCTGGAAGGCGCAGCAGATGTACGAGCCGAACGCGGATGGCAAGGTTCTTGACCAACCACTTGGCATCGAGCCGTATGTGTCCCCGGCTGACGACCAAGTCCAGAACTGGCTGTCCAGCCACACCGATTTGGCCGTGGCCATCGCGTTGGTCGGGTGGATCCAACTAGTCGGGCACTCGTACTCGTCGACGAACTCTATCGAGTGCTCCCCAGCCTCCTGTCCGGCGCCTTCCGGCGGCCTCGCCGGTGGTTCGGGGTTCAGGCCGTCACAGATGCCCAGGCCACTGCGCCAGCAGGGCTGGTCCGGCAGAGCGTCTTCGCCGACTGCGAGTTCACCCTGCGATCCCGCGGACAGCAATTCTAAGACGCAGTACCCGGCCGGACCAACCGGCCGGCAACCAGCCACCCCGGAGAGTGAAACATTATGCAGCGCAAGAATGTCTTGATCGTCGGCGGCATTGCCGCCGCCCTCCTGGCCATCGGCGGGGTCGCCTTCGCCGCCGGCAAGGGCAGCACCACCGAGACCCAGACGCCCACCGTGTCAACCGTGACCGTGACCGCGACCGATCCGCCGCCGGCCCCGAAGACAGTGACCGTCACCGCTTCGCCCGTCACCGCTCCACCTGTCACGGTGATCGAGCCGGCACCGCCGCCTGTGACCCTGACGGTGACCGAGCCGGCGCAGCCGCCGGTGACGGTAACCGAACAGGCCCCGCCGGCTTCCGGCGGGTCGAGCGGCGGCGGGAGCGACACCTCGCTCTCGGACGCGACGGAGTGCAACGCCGACGCGATGGCGCTTGCGGAGACCGACCCGGAGGCGTCCATCCGCAAGAGCGCCGAATGTCTGCGGATTCTCGGGTACTGAAGTGAATTGCACCCGAGTCGTCGGTGCCTTGATCGCGGCGGCCGGGGTGATTGCCCTGACCGCCGCGTGCGGCACGTCGACTGCCGGCAGCCCGACCACCGGCCCGGCCGCGCCGACCGTGACGTCCACGGTGACCGCCACGCAGACCGAGACGGCCACGGCCACCGAGACCGCAATGGTGACCCCCGCGCCGCCGCCCCCTTCGACCAGCTCGCCGACATCGCCGCCGCCGGCGGCCACGCGTACCGAAACTCCCGCCACCACGCAGGAAGCCCCGCCACCGCTGGCCGACCCCGACGCGGAGATCCGCGCCGCCGTGGCGTCGGCGTTTGGGGTGGCCGACCGGTACTGGTCCGACGTGTTCACGCACTGGGAGGGCAACCACGGCGAGCCGGTCTACTGGGACACCCCGCGGCTGTTCCACGGGGACGGGTTCTACGACTCGTCCCGCGGGTTCTTCGGCACCTGCGGCAGCGAGCGCCGCCCGCCGGACAACGCCGGCTTCTGCAAGGACGGCTACGCCGGCACCGGGGAGCTGGCCTGGGACATCGTGTTCATGCACCACGTCGCGGCCGACGGCGACGGCGCCCTGTATGCCGTCGTCGCCCACGAGGTCGCCCATGCCGCGCAGTGGCGGTTCTGGTTCGACGGCGAGGGCGGGGCGACGCCCGAGCCGCCGACGATCCACCACGACAGCCCGAAGTACGAGCAGCAGGCCGACTGCATCGCCGGGGTCACCCTGGCCCGCGCCGTGCAGGACGGCTACCTGCCCGTCGAACTCGACTTGGACGGGATCGCCCGGTCCCTGGTCGACGCGGGCGACGACGGCAGCAGCCACGGCACTCCGGCGGAGCGGACCGGGGCGTTCGGCACCGGCTACCGCACCGGCGACGTCGAGTCCTGCCTCTACAACCAGGGCCGGCCGCCCACCACCTGACCATTCGGCCCGGCCGAACATTGGCGCTGGGTCTGGATCAGCGAATGAGCAACGTCAAGCAGAACCTGTCCGGCTGGACAGCGCCGTTGGCGCCTGGCTGGCCGTGGCGGTCGTCGTTGCCTGTCTACCAGCGGTGCTTATGCCGCAGGTGAGACGGGCAACGCGACGACGGGTTGCCGGGGCGCCGCGGCGCATCTGACCGCAGCCCAGGTCTTCGCCATCCGTGCGGCCCAGGCGCCGGGGCAGCCAGGAGCAGACGGTCGCCGACGGGGCAGCGCACCGTGGCCAACCTCAGCAGCCCCCTGCGCACGTTCGTCGGCATCTCGATGCCGGACGCCCTGCGCTGGTCGTTCAGAATAACGGTCAAGAGGTGCAAGCCTCGACCCGACCCGGTCCGACCTCGCCAGGTAAAGCGTGGGCGCCGCGGGGTCGCAGACGGGCTCGGAGTCTGCGAGATACCTTCGTCCATTCCATTTCTGTCGTCGCGTTCATTTCCATGTCTGATTTCCGCTCGACGGATCGGCCACGGAGCGGGATTCGGGATTGAGGTCACTCGATGACGTCGACGGTGACCTGACCTTCCTCGAGCCGGGCGGGGTGGTCGCGTACGAACGTAACACCACGAACCCCGCTGTCGCGGCCACTGCCCGACCTGCCCGATCGTCCACGACCCGGTCGACTACGCAGGGCGATGCAGTCGTAGAGGTCAGGCCGTCAGGTCGAGGAGGGCCCCGGTGTCCAGGTGTCCGGCGACGGCGTCGGCGAGGCGATCCAGCATGGCCTCCCGCCGGTCCCGGAACCCCGTCATCGCCCGATCGGCCACAAAGGGGTGCCCGGCGACCGTGGCCGCGTCTTCCAGCCAGGAGCGGCGGAACCCGTCGTTCTCGAACGCACCGTGCCACATGGTGCCCCAGACCCGGCCGACCCGGCCGCCGCCCAGGAACGGCTCGTCCACCCGGGTGTCGTCGACAGTGGCGACGCCGTGGTGGATCTCGTAACCGAGAACCTCGTGCCCGCGCCAGCGTCCGGCGGGCGTCGCCAGGACTTTGCCGACGCCGAAGGCCACCCGCACCGGCAGCAGGCCCAGCCCGGCCACTTCCCCGGAACCGGATTCGACGTCATCGCAGATGGTCTCGCCGAGCATCTGGAAGCCGCCGCAGATCCCCAACACCGTGGCCCCGCGTTCGGCGGCCAGGGTCACCGCCTCGGCCAGGCCGGTCGATCGCAACCAGGCCAGGTCCGACACCGTCGCGCGGGAGCCCGGTAGCACGACCAGGTCGGCCGACCTGACCGACACCGGGTCGGTGGTCATCGTCACCTCGACGCCGGGTTCGCCGGCCAGCGCGTCCAGGTCGGTGACGTTGGACAACCGGGGGAAGCGGATCGCGGCCACCCGCAGCGCTGGCCGCGTCGCCGCCGCGGGAGCACCCCAGCGACCCACCTGGAGAGTGTCCTCGCCGTCCAGCCACACGTCGTCCAGCCACGGCAGCACGCCGAGCACCGGAACCCCCGTCAGCGACGCGATCCTGTCCAGTCCGGGGCGGAGCAGTCCGACGTCGCCGCGGAACTTGTTGATCACCAGCCCGCGGATCAGGGCCCGGTCCGCGTCGTCGAGCAGGGCGACCGTGCCGTACAGGGAGGCGAACACGCCGCCTCGGTCGATGTCGCCGACCACCACGACCGGCAGCGAGAACCGCCGAGCCAGACCCATGTTCACGTAATCCCCGGCCCGCAAGTTGATCTCGGTCGGCGACCCGGCACCCTCGCAGACGATGACGTCGTATCGATCCGCCAGCTCCTCGTAGGCGGCGAAGGCGGCCCGCGCCAGGTGCCGACGACCCGACGCGAACTCCCCCGCCTCCAGCGTCCCGGCCGGCCTGCCGCGGACCACCACGAAGGACCGGCGGTCCGACCCGGGCTTGAGCAGAACCGGGTTCATCGCCGACTCGGGGACCGCCCCGGCGGCCTGCGCCTGCAGGTACTGGGCCCGGCCGATCTCGGTACCGTCCGGGCAGACCATCGAATTGTTCGACATGTTCTGCGCCTTGAACGGCGCCACCCGCACCCCGCGACGGGCCAGGAACCGGCAGATCCCCGCGGTGACCAGCGACTTGCCCGCGTCCGAGGAGGTGCCGGCCACCAGCAGCCCGCGGGCGGGACGATCGGACGCGGGCACCGGCCCACCCTACGGCCATCGCCACACCCGGAGTTGATCATGGCGCGCTGCCGGCGACACACCGACTCGTCTCGCGACACGCCGAGGACGCGCCGGCACGCTCCCATGATCAACAGCGGGGGTGGTCCATCCCGCCGGAGTCGAAGTCGCCGCGGAGTGGCGAGCAACCGCTCGATCTCATCGAACGGTTCGTCGGCGGTGAAGGTCGGGTGCTGTTGCACGGAGGTCCGGATCTCGGGTGCGACCTGCTTCACCGCCTTTGTTGAGCTCGCCCGCCATCGGCATCGCGGACCAGAGCGACTGCCGTCGGGTCAGCCGTTCGCGATGGTGCCGGGATGGACGAGGCGGTACGGGAAGTCGCTGGACTGTGTCCGCAGTTGCACGTGATGGACCGGACCCGACCGAGACCAGACCGGACCCTCGATTGCACGTCACCGGGCCCCGCGCGAAAAGCCCGGGCGTGTCACGCGATGCCGGAGCATGATGAAACCGGTCCAACACAAATGCGACCAGAAGGATGGGCGATCCTCAGATGGCGACCGACGAACCTGCTGCCGAGGCACCTGAATGCAAGCCTGCCGAGGTTCCCACCATCCTGCTTCAGTTCACCAAGGGTGAAGATTGGCAGGAGTCACCCAAGAAGATGCGGGAGAGCGTCTCGGCCATGGTGCGTTCGGGTGACGTCCTGTGGGTGGCGAGCGATCAAACGGCCAGCGTGGAGCGGCTGGTCGCCGATGACGAGGACAATCCCACTGTCTACGGTGATCATCGCTCGTTCCGGCTGACCGACTTCGTCGCGCTCCCGCAGGGTGACGAGGAGGTGGACCTCGAGGGAATCGACCTGCAATGGGTCGCGCCGAATGCAAATGTGGGCTATCTGTGGTTGGTCGGCTCGCATAGCTGGGTCCGGGGGAAGGTCGACAAAGACGTGACCCCCGATGTCGCAATCGGCGAACTGCAGAAGGTCACGCTGGACCGGAACAGATGCGTGCTGATTCGGATACCCGTGCGGCGCGAACCGGGCGGTCTGCCAATGCTTGTCGACAACTGCCCAGACCCTCGCAAGCCATCGGCGACCCTCGCTGCAGGACTGTTGACCGAGCTGGACGCGGCGATCGCCGGCGACGAGCACCTTGGGTTGTTCTCATCGGTCCGGCGGGGCGGTGGACTCCCGGCCGTACCGGGCAAGGACAACGGCGTCGACATCGAGGGTCTGGCGGTCAGCGACGACCGAGTCTTCGTGGGAATGCGCGGCCCGGTGTTGCGGGGATGGGCGGTCGTCCTGCAGCTTGCCGTCGACGTCGACCAGTCTGCGTCCGGTGCCCTGCGACTGCGACCGACCGATGATGGCCGGCCATTTCGCAAGTTCTTCCTGGACCTCGGCGGATTGGGGGTGCGGGAGCTAATTCCGGACGGATCCGACTTGCTGGTGTTGGCGGGTCCGACCATGGTCCTCGACGGCCCGGTCCGGGTCCACCGATGGCTGAACGGGGCCACCGGATCAGCCGACCCCCTGGTGCGCCGGAGCCAACTGCCGAAGGTCAAGGACATCCCGTACGGAGACGACGCGGATCATGCGGAGGGAATCACCCTGCTAACCAGGACCAATGCAGAATCTTCGCTGTTGGTTACCTACGACAGCCCGGCCGAGCGCAGGATCCAGACCAAGGGTGCAGTGCAGATCGACCGGTTCCCCTGGCCCTGACACGGCACGCACGCGATCCGGATCCTGATCTTGCCAGCACCACCACCTTCGCCCTGCACCCGACCACCCCCCGGGAACAAGCATGAGCAACATTGCGATCACCCACCGGCCACCGGCATGAGTTGGGGAACTTCGAGTCGCCTGGGACGACCGAATGTTCCCCAAGAACCTCGCAGTGGGCGCTGATGTCGGGGACTGTCTCCTACTACGATGCCCCGGAGCTCCGGGAGCCCCCGCCCCGCGCTCATCGCTCGAACACCGGAGCGAGGTCGTCCACGGTCTTGTCCGGCCGCAGCCCCCGCCAGCTGGTCGCCCGCAGTCGACGGTCCGGGGTCCACTGCCCGTACTTGACCTCGCCAACCAGCTCCGGCCGCACCCATACCGCGCCGGCGGCGTCGGGCCTTGGCACGGTGTCGGCCACCGGGGACCCGTCGGTCCGCAGCGGGGCCAGGGCCACCATCAGCTGGTCGAGAATGGCGTCGGTGAAGCCGGTGCCCACCTTCCCGGCGTACCGAAGCCCCCCGTCGGCGTCCGGGACCGCCAGCAACAGCGATCCCACCGTGCCGGCGCGGCGACCGGAACCGGGCGACCAGCCGACGATCACAACCTCCAGGTCCAGGAAGTTCTTGATCTTGATCCAGGAGTGGGACCGCCGACCCGGCTGGTAGGTGGAGTCGGCCAGCTTGGCGACGATGCCCTCCCATTGCCGCTCGGCGCTGTCCGCCAACGCCTCGGCGGCGGTTCCGGCCAGCTGCGGCGGGACCTGGCACACGTCCCCGGTCGGCGGCAGCGCCTGCAGCAGCCGGCGGCGATCGTCGTAGCGCTTGTCCAGCAACGATATCCCGTCCAGGAACAGCACGTCGAAGAGCCAGAACTGCACCGACACCTCACGCATCACCCGGGCCACGTCGCGGGCCCGTTGCACGTTCATCCGCTTCTGCATCTCGTGGAAGCTGGTCCGGCCGTCATCGAGCGCGACGATCTCGCCGTCCAGCACACCGGTGTGCCCGTCCAAGAGCTCGACCAGCACGGCCAGTTCGGGATACGTATGGGTGACGTCGTTGCCGGTCCGGCTGTGCAGGGTGAGCCCGCCCGGGCCGATGGTGGCGACGGCCCGGATGCCGTCCCACTTGCCCTCGAAGCGCCAGCGCCCGTCGTCCGAGATGTCCGTGACGGAGCCGGCCGTCGCCAGCATCGGACGCAGATCGGTCGGTGGCGGCGGGGTTCGAGTGCGGCTGGGCCGGGGGTCGTCGTAGTGCTTGGGTTCCGGGCTCTGGTCCTTCATCCGGTGCATCAGCCAGTTCTTGCCGCCGGTCCGGATCAGCGCGTACCGGCCGTGCGCCTTCGCGCCGCGCAGCACGACGATCACCTCGTCGTCACGCCACTTCTCGGTCTCGTACGTGCCACGGTCCCAGATCGCGACGCTGCCGCCGCCGTACTCGCCGTGCGGAATCTCGCCGGCGAAGTTCGCGTAGTCCATCGGGTGGTCCTCGGTGTGCACGGCGAGGTGGTTGCGTCCGGACGATTCGGGGACACCCTTGGGCACCGCCCAGGAGACCAGCACGCCGTCGCGTTCCAGCCGGAAGTCGTAGTGCAGCCGCCGCGCGTGATGCTCCTGGACGACGAACGTGTCGTCGTTGCCGTGCGGCAACAGCCCAGGGTCGGGCACCGGTTCGGGGGTCTTGTCGGCCGAGCGCATCGATCGGTAGGTGTCCAGCTTCGAATCTCGCCGCGTCGCGCTGCGTCGGGCGCCACCGCGGGTCTCGGCGCCGTCGTTGTCGCCACTCTCCAGCCCGGCCATGGGATCGGGCGCGGCGGCGAGCAGTTCGAGCACCTCGCCGTACTCGAGATGCCGCAGTTCGGGGTCGGCCAACTCCTCCCAGGTGCGGGGGGCGGCCACGCTCGGCCATTCCCGGCCGCGCAGCGAGTAGGGGGCGATGGTGGTCTTCGACCCGTTGTTCTGCGACCAGTCGATGAACACCTTGCCGCGTCGCAACGACTTCGCCATCCGGGAGACCACCAGGTCCGGCAGGTCCTGCTCGATCGCTTCGGCGATCTCCCGGGCGTAGGCGGAGGCCTCGTCGGAGGTGAGCGAGCCGTCCAACCAGGAGTACAGGTGAATTCCCTTGGACCCGCTGGTGACCGGGACCAGCGCGCTGCCCTCCATCCGCTCCCGGACGGCCCGCGCCACCTGCGCGCAATCGGCCAGTTCCACCCCGGGACCCGGATCGAGGTCGAACACCAGACGGTTCGGCCGAACGACATCGAAGCCTGCCTCGGTGATCTCACCGTCGCCCGGGGCCGACCCGAAGGTCCATTGCGGCACATGCAGTTCCAGCGCGGCGATCTGACCCAGCCAGGCCAGCGTGGCCGGCGAGTCGACGATCGGGTAGTTCTTCGGGCCGTCCGAGTGCTGGATGGTCCGCCGCGGAACCCAGCTGGGCGTGCCCTTGGGCAGGTCCTTGTGGAAGAAGGGCGCGGTGGTGACGCCGTCGGGCCACCGCTTGCGGGTCACCGGACGGTCGGCCAGGTGCGGGATCATCACGTGCGCGATCTCGGCGAAGTAGGTGATCACGTCGGACTTGGTGGTGCCGCTGGCCGGGTAGAGCACCTTGCGCAGGTGGGTGAGCGCAATCCGGTGCCCGTCGACCTCCACCGTCGCGCCGTCCCCGGCCATCATGATCACCTCCCCCGGGTCTGGCTGCCCACCGCCGAAGGGTTCATCATGGGCACATGCGATCGATCTGGAAAGGCTCCGTGGCGTTCGGGCTGGTAAATGTGCCGGTCAAGTTGTACTCGGCCACCGAGGAGAAGGACATCCGATTCCACCAGGTCCACGCGCAGGACGGCGGGCGGATCAAGTACAAGCGCGTCTGCGACATCGACGGCGAGGAGGTGCCCTACGCCGACATCGCCAAGGCCTACGAGAGCGACGACGGACGCACCATCATGCTCACCGACGACGACTTCTCCCAGCTGCCGGCCAGTTCCAGTCGGGAGATAGACGTGGTCAGTTTCGTGCCGTCCGACCAGGTCGACCCGGTGCTGTTCGACAAGACCTACTACCTGGAGCCCGCCTCCACCTCGACGAAGGCGTACGTGCTGCTGCGGCAGACGCTGGAGCAGACCGACCGGGTCGCCATCGTCAACTTCGCGCTGCGGCAGAAGACCCGGCTGGCCGCGCTCCGGGTGCGCGACGACGTGCTGGTGATCCAGACCCTGCTCTGGCCGGACGAGGTGCGCGCCGCCGAGTTCGCCTCGCTGGAGGAGTCCGTCAGCATCAAGCCGGCCGAGCTGAAGATGGCCGCCATGCTGGTGGACAGCTTCGCTGACGACTTCCACCCCGAGGACTACACCGACGAGTACCGCGAGGAACTGCAGCAGCTCATCGAGGCCAAACTCGAGGGCGGCGAGGCGTTCGAGACGCCCGAGAAGGAGCAGCAGGGCGAGGACGCCGAGGTGGTCGACCTGCTGGCCGCCCTGCAACGCAGCGTCGAGCGGCACCAGAAGGCGGGCTCGGGGACGACGGCCGACAGCGGCACCGAGGACGCCGAGAAGAAGCCGAAGACGCGCTCCCGCTCGGGGTCCGCGCGGAGCTCGAGCCGGGCGAAGACCGGCTGACTCGGCCCCCCACCTCCGAGTTGATCATGCAGAAGGTGTCCCTATGAGGCACTCATAGGGACACCTTCTGCATGATCAACTTCCCAAGGCGGGGGGCTATTCGAGGGTGCGCTGGGCCGCGAGCTGCACGACGTCCACCAACAACCCGCGCCGGGCGAACTCGGCCCGCTGCACGTCGGCGCCGGTGCCGCGGCCGCGGAGGCCGTCGATGCCGGCCAGCACGAAGTCCAGGTCCCCGTTGGCCCGGAGCGCCTGCAGCACGTGCTGCACCAGGGCGTCGATCATCGACCAGGCGGGCACCAGCGTGCGGCTGCGGTGGTCGAGCAGGTCGCCGCACAGACCGAACCGCGCGGCCCGCCAGGCCGCGCCGCGCAGCACGTCGATCCGGATCGGGTCGACCGGATGCCCGTGCCGCCATTCCGCGGAGGCGGTGTCCACCAGTGCCCGGGCCAGCGCCGCGATCAGGGTCGAATCGCGGACGTCCATGCAGACGTCCGGCACCCGGATCTCCAGGGTCGGGTACGACGCGGACAGCCGGGCGTCGAAGTAGATCATCCCGTCGTCCAGCGCGGCACCGGTGGCCAGCAGGTCGTTGATCGCCCGGTGGTAGCCCTCGACACTGCCGAACGTCTCGGTCGGACCGGCGGTCGGCCACTGGCCCCAGGCGATCGACCGGTAGCTGGCATAGCCGGTGTCCCGCCCCTGCCAGAACGGCGAGTTGGCCGACAGGGCGACCAGCAGCGGCAGCCACCCGCGGATCCGATCAAGCACTGCGACGCCTTCCTCCGCCGACTCGATCGCGACGTGGATGTGCTGCCCGCAGGTGAGCTGCTGGGCGGCGATGATGCCGAACATGTCGGCCATCCGGGCGTATCGCTCGTTCTCGGTGAGCGTGGGTTTGACCTCGAACGGGTTGGTCGCGACCGCCACCACGTGCACCCCGGTGCTGCCGGCCGCCGCGGCCACCGTCCGGCGAACGGTGCGCAGCTCGTCGCACAGGGCCACGACGTCCGTCGTCGGGGTGGAGCCGATCTCGGTCTGCTCCATCTTGAACTCGCGTTCCACCAGATGGTCCGCGTCGGCACCCAGCCACTGGACGGCCGCGTCGTGCACGCTGTCCCCCGCCGACAACGGCGTCCCCAGTACCGGGTCGACCAGCATCAGCTCTTCTTCCACCCCGACGGTGCGCGTCACGACTCCAAGTCTCCCCCACCCGCGGGCCGGGGTTCATTGCCGGGCGGTTTCGGGTACACGGGAGGATGGACGATCGGGTCAGGAACTCGCCTGGAGGGCGTTGATGGTGGACAGCAAGGGCACCGGCACGGGGGCTTTCGAGCGCGACAGCCGCTACATCACGACCAGGATCACCCGGGACGGCCGGGACGGATTCCCGCTCGAGCCGGGCCGCTACCGGCTGATCGTCGCGCGGGCCTGCCCCTGGGCCACCCGGGCCACCATCGTCCGCCGGCTGCTCGGATTGGAAGGCGTGATCTCCCTGGGCGTTTGCGGGCCTACCCACGACGATCGAAGCTGGCAGTTCGACCTCGACCCGGGCGCGGTTGACCCGGTGCTGGGCATCGAGCGGATCCAGTCGGCCTACTTCGCCCGGGATCCGAATTATCCTCGCGGAATCACCGTCCCGGCGATCGTCGACGTGCCCACCGGGGCCATTGTCACCAACGACTTCCCGCAGATGACGCTGGACTTCTCGACCGAGTGGACCGAGTTCCACCGATCCGACGCCCCCGACCTGTACCCGCATCCCTGGCGGGCCGAGATCGACGAAGTCGATCGGCGAGTGTACCGGGAGGTCAACAACGGCGTCTACCGGTGCGGTTTCGCCGGGTCACAGGATGCATACGACGCGGCGTTCGCCCGACTCTTCGACAGCCTGGACTGGCTCGAGAACCGGCTGCGCGACCGGCGATACCTGGTGGGCGACACCATCACCGAGGCGGACGTTCGGCTGTTCACCACCCTGGCCCGGTTCGATGTCGTCTACCACGGTCATTTCAAGTGCAACCGGCACAAGCTGACCGAGCTGCCCGCACTGTGGGCCTACGCCCGAGACCTGTTCCAGACCCCCGGGTTCGGCGACACCACCGACTTCGTACAGATCAAGCAGCACTACTACCTGGTACACACGGGCATCAACCCGACCGGGATCGTGCCGGACGGGCCGGATCTGTCCGGGTGGTTCACGCCGCACGGCCGGGAGTCCCTGGGCGGCCGCCCGTTCGGCGACGGCACCCCGCCACCGACGCCGCCGGTGGACGAGATGCGCACCGCTGATTGGACAACGGAGCGAGACAGTCCGGACGCGGCAGCCGACGAACGTCGCACGGCCTAGGACCGCGCTGAACAACCCGGCTCCTACGTCGCCCGGCAGTCTGCGCCCGGCCCTCCTGTGCCTGATGGCGGCCTCGCAAGCTTCGGCCGACTCAACGCATCTCGGGTGGCTGAGCGGTCGACTCAAGCACCGACAGCCACAGGTCTCCGTCCGGAGCGACCTCGTTGCGGTGCGAGACGACCGTGTCGATCGGCACATGCACGAACCGGTTGTGCCGGCGTCCGACGACCATGTCGGTGCGGCCGGCCATCCCGGCGTGCGCGGCGGCCTGGGCCAGCCGAACGCAGTACACCGAATCGAACGCCTTGGCCGGCACCGAACGGATCGAGTAGCCGGGTTTGAGATATTTCAGGGTGAGCTCGCGGTCCAGCGAGCGGTAGTGCTCGACGATCGCGGCCTCCAGGAACCGGCCGATCTCGCCGAGCTTCTTGTTGCCCGAGGCGTCGGTGGCCTGCCGGACGGCCACCAGGTCCTGGCCGGCACCCTCGGCAACCACCACGACCGCGCTGCCCCGTTCGGCAACCCGGCGTTCCAACGCGGCCAGGAAGCCGGATTCACCGTGCAGGGCAAACGGAACCTCGGGGATCAGCACGAAGTCGGCATTGTGGTTGGCCAGCGCGGCGTAACAGGCGATGAAACCGGCATGCCGCCCCATCAGCTGCACGAGGCCGATGCCGTTGATCGCCGACTGCGCCTCCACCTGGGCCGCGGCAATCGATTGCGCCGCCACGGTGAACGCCGTCTGGAACCCGAAACTCTGCCCGATGAAGGGGATGTCGTTGTCGATCGTCTTGGGGATGCCGATCACCGAGATGGCCAGCCCGCGCTCGCGGGCCACCGCGGCGATCTTGCTCCCACCGCGCATGGACCCGTCACCGCCGATGACGAACA
>DATDBV010000072.1:0-8817 GCA_036524715.1 Nakamurella sp.
GATCCACCGGCACCGGGACGGCAGCGCAGCGACCGATGCCGAACTGGCCAAGGTGACCGGCGCGAGTGCCGAGGACATCGGCGAAGCCAGGGCCGCGGTCGCCTGCTGCCGACCCCGCTCGCTGGACGAGGACCAGGGGCCGGGCCTCGGGCTTGCCCTGGCCTGGGGCGAGGACGACGTGGAGCTGCGCCGGGTGGAGGACCGGGCCACCGTCATGAGGTTGCTGGATGCGCTCACCGAGCGGGAACGCGACGTCGTGCACATGCGCTTCGACAACGGCTGGTCGCAGTCGCGGATCGGCAAGGAGATCGGCGTCAGCCAGATGCAGGTCTCCCGCTGGCTGCGGACGATCACCGACAAGCTGCGGTCCTGCGTGGAGCGCTGAGCCGCAGCGCTTCGACGGTTGTCCGGCGACGTCCCGACGGCAGCCGTCCGGTGCGGACCGGACGGTCCTACTGTTGCCGTCAGCGCAGGTCCCGAATCGGCGGCCGGCTCGACCTCGCGGCTGTCTCTCGGGCTTCGCGGGACTGACCGGACTCCATGCCAGGTGGCAGCCGGGAACGGTCGACGAGTCCGGACAGGTCCGGTTCCGCCGCCCGCCGGGTCCGCGACCGACGGCTCAACGCCTCGGGTTGCTCCGCGTTCGCCTTGATCACCACGATCCGGTCGCCCGGCTGGAAGACCTTCACCCCACCGGAATCGAAGCGGTGGGACACCCCGTTGCGGATCACCGTGAGCACGATCTCACCGCGTGCCTGCAGTCTGGACGGCGCCAGGCCGACGTCTTCCGGACGCACGTCACGCTCCGAGATCTGCAGCCCGGCGAACGGCTCCAGCAGGTCCTCGATGACCTCACCGGCGGCCGGCGCGAAGATCGACAGGCCGAGCATGCGGCCGGCGGACTCGGCGGTGGGGATGACCACGTCGGCCCCGCCCTGCCGGAGCACCTCGATGTTCTGCTCCTCACGCGCGGCCGCGGCGATGGTCGCGTTCGGCGCCAGCCGGCGGGCGGTCAGGGTGACCAGCACGCTGGTGTCGTCGCGGTCGGCCGCGACGATCACCTGGGTGGCGCTGGGCAACGCGGCCTGCCGCAGCACCTCCTCGCGCCGGGCGTCGCCGAGCACGCCGACGCACCCGTCGCCGGTGGCCGCCTTGATGTTGACCCCGTCGCTGTCCACCACCACGATGTGGTCCGCCGGGTAACCCTGGTCGATCAACGCGCGGACGGCAGAACGGCCCTTCATGCCGTAGCCGATGACGACCGTGTGCTTCTTCACGCGCTTGCTCCAGCGGCTTGTTTTGAACTGCTGACGGCTCCGCTCGGTCAGCACCTCGATGGTGGTGCCGACCAGAACGATCAGGAAGAGGAACCGCAGCGGGGTGATGACGATGATGTTGGTCAGTCGTGCGGTCTCGGTGACCGGGGTGATGTCGCCGTACCCGGTGGTCGACAGGGTGACGGTCGCGTAGTACAGGGCGTCGAGCCAGGAATCGATCTGTCCGTCGAGGTCACGGTAGTCGGCCCGCTCCAGGTAGACGACGACCGTGGTGATGACCACGCACATCACGGCGACGAAGACGCGCAGGCTGATCGCCCGCACCGGACCGTGCTCCTTGACCGGCAAGGCGAGAGTCGGATTATCGTGCGCCACAAGCGCGCACAGTACGCCGAAGGCGCAGGTGACCGGGTTCCGGATCCGATGTCGCGATCAGGGGGTCGGGGTCAGGGCGTGGGTGGCTCCCGGTCGGCCAGGAACGCCTCGAATTGGGCACCCAGTTCGTCGGCGGTGGGCAGCGGCGCGGACTGGGCCAGCAGGCTCTGCCCGGTCGCGGCGACGTAGGTGTCGTACTGCTGCTCAAGGCCCTTGACGACTTCCGCGACCTCGGCGTTGTCGGCGATCTGCTTGGCCAGCTCGTCCTGCACCTTGGCGGCCGCTTCGTCCAGCCCTCTGGTGGGCAGCAGCAGGCCGGTGGCGTTGGCGGTGGCCTGGACCAGGGTGCGGGCGGTCTCGGGGTAGTCCGAGCGGGCGATGTAGTGGGGGACGTGGGCGGCGAACCCGATCGCATCGCGGCCGGCCCGGCCGAATCGGTACTCGAGCAGCCCGACGGCGTGGCCGGGCACCTGGATGACGCCGAGCCAGTCCTCCTGCTCGGGCAGCAGGCCCGGCCGGGTGGCGTGCGAGGACATGCCGGTTGGTCGGGTGTGCGGGACCCCCATCGGGATCGCCATCAGCCCGACCGTCAGGCGAACCGCGAAGCGATCGGCGATCTGGCCGACCGCGGCGATGAACCGCTCCCACTGGCTGTCCGGCTCCGGCCCGGACAGCAGCAGAAACGCGGTGCCGTCGGTATCGGTGATCACTCTGACCTGCAGTTCCGGCTGCTGGTAGGCGGTGAACGCGTTCTGCTGGTAGGTCAGGATCGGCCGGCGGGCGCGGTAGTCGATCAACTGGTCGACGTCGAAGGTGCAGATGACGGTGCTCGGCTGGCTGGCAAGCAGGTGCTCGACCGCCAGGCGCACCCCGGACCCGGCGTCGATGTAGCCGTCCAACGCGACGATCAGCACCGGGTCGTTCAGCAACTCGATCTCGTCGCGCTCCAGGTGCAGCTCGTACAGCTCGCCTGGTTCGCTGCCCATGGGGTTCGCTCCGTGTCGTCCGCCCGTCGGGGCCTGTCGGATGTGCCGGGTCCATCGTCACCCGCCTTCTGCGGCTGGGCAACGTGATCCGCCCATCCGGCATTCCCGGGCCCCCGCGCGGATCAACTTCGTCAGCGCGGCCGAACTCGTTGACTCCTTGCTCGTCCATCACAATTCCGCCACCCCCCGCGGGGCGCTCGCAGGCTCCGCGCCCCTTCGGGGGCTGCCGGCGCGGTGTTGATGATTCGTTCGGCAAGCCTCACTCATTTTCGTGCGAGTTGATCCGCGCGGCGAAGGCGGCCCGGCCGTCGACTCAGGCGAACACGATGGTGCGCAGACCGTCGCGCAGCACCCGGTCCTCCAGGTGGTAGGTCAGTCCGCGGGCCAGCACCGCCTTCTCGATGTCGCGGCCGAGGCGAACCATGTGCGCGGCGGAGTCGGCGTGGTCGACCCGGATGACGTCCTGGTCGATGATCGGGCCGGCGTCCAGCTCCGGCGTCACGTAGTGGCAGGTGGCGCCGATCATCTTGACTCCCCGCACGTACGCCTGGTGGTAGGGCCGCGCGCCTCGGAACGACGGCAGGAAGCCGTGGTGGATGTTGATCAGCTTCCCGTCCCAGGCGGCGCACAGGGACGGCGGGATCACCTGCATGTACCGGGCCAGCACGATGGCGTCCGGGTCGTGCCCGTCGACCTCGCCCCGCACCCGCTCGAACGCGCCCGCCCTGCCCTCCGGGTCGGTCGGCACCGGGATGTGCCGGAACGGCAGGCCGAACAGCCGCGCCACCGGCTCCAGATCGGTGCGGTTGCCGATCACCACCCCGATGTCCACCGGCAGCTCGCCGGAGTGCCAGCGGGACAACAACTCGTACAGGCAGTGGCCCTCGCGGGAGACCATCAGCACGATCCGCTTGCGGTCGGCGCTGTCCACCACCTGCCAGCTGTCCGCGTCCAACCCGCCGGCCACGGCGCCGAACCGCGCCCGTAGCTCGGCGACCGGTAACGACATCGACTCCGCCCGAACCTCCTGCCGGGTGAAGAAGCGGCCCGACTCCTCGTCGGAGTGGTAGGCCGCCTCGGTGATCCAGCCCCCGACATCGGCCAGGAACGTGGTGATCCGGGCGACGATCCCGGTGCGGTCGGGGCAGCTCAGCGTGAGCACGAAGCGACGGTCATCGGACACGGCGACCCATGCTGCCAGGCGCGATGGCAACCGCGAAATCCTGGCGGCGCGAAGGTCAGCCGGCGAGGCGGGCCTGGGTGTAGGTCTCCTCCATGGCCAGCAGTTCGGAGATCTGCTTAGCGATGACGCCCTCGATCTTCGACCCGAACAGCGGGATCGGCACCGCGGCCGAACCGACCACGCTCAGCGTCGACCCGGCGCCGGCATTGGTAAGCGACATGGTGCCCTTGATGGTGGCCGGGGCGCCTTTGACCGTCAGCAGGAAGTCCGCGGTGTAGCCGTCGCCGTCGGCGCGCCAGGTCTCGGTTCGCTCAGTGGCCGGATCGCCCTGGATCATGGAGGCGATCATCGATGGCAACACGGACGCGGGGATCGACTGCTGGGTGACGATGGTGACCCCGTCCTCGGTGCCGTCCACCGCCGTAACCTGCGGGTCCAGGGCGCCGGAGTCCGCCAGCCGACCCTCGATGAACGCACGGTCCTTGAACAGGGCGAAGACATCCGCCGCCGGAGCATCGTACTGCTGCGTCACCTTCAGCGGAGTGGGCAAGCTGGAACTCCCGTCGAGAAAGAACTCAGGGCGTTGTCGCCCGTGAATCGGCACTGAATCGTCACAGCACCGGCATCGCCATGATGGCCGCCCGGTCCACGGTGGTGCAAGCTGCCCCGCCGGGGTGGCGACTCCGGGTCGGGTCACCCCAGCCGAAGCGAACGACAAACGCTACGGTCAACGCGTCCGGCCGACGTCAGATCTGTGGACACCGCGCGGCCGGCGTTCATCAGCCGACGTCCGGAGGAGCACCAGTGTCCCGTCATCCACTCGACTCGCTCAGCGCTGAGGAGTTCCGTCGCACTACCGAGGCGTTGCGGGCGTCCGGCGATCTGGTGTCGACCCGGCGGTTCGCCTCCATCACGCTGGACGAACCGGCCAAGGCGGACGTGCTGGCCTGGCGCGAGGGCGACCCGATCGTCCGCCGGTCGCTGTCGGTGATGTGGGACCGGGCCGACAACAAGACTTACGAGGCGATCGTCGAACTCGGCGAATCGAGTGATCGGGTCGTTTCCTGCACCCACATCCCGGGCGTGACCCCGAACTTCACTCCTGACGAATGGCACGACTGCGAGGTCGCCATGAAGGCGAACCCCGACGTGGTCGCGGCCCTGGCCGAGCGCGGCTTGACCGATCTGGACCTGGTGCTCATCGACGTCTGGACCTACGGCAATGCGCTGATGCCGGGGAAGTACCGGGACAAGCGGCTGGGCTGGGCAGACATCTGGGTGCGCTCGTCGCCGACCGGCAACCCGTACGCCAACCCCGTGTCCGGGATGAAGCTGATCGTGGACATGAACACGATGGAGCTGCTGGAGATCGACCGGGCCGACGTGGTCGCCGCCCCCGCTCAGGTGATGGGCGAGTACGAGCCGGCCCTGGTCCCCGGCCAGGTCCTGCGTGACGACGTCAAGCCGTTGGAGATCACCCAGCCCGATGGCCCCGGGTTCCAGGTCGACGGCAACGTCATCAGGTGGCAGAACTGGTCGCTGCGACTCGCGTTCAACTACCGCGAGGGACCGGTGATCCACCAGGTCACCTATGACGATCACGGCACCGTGCGGGACATCGCGTACCGCATGTCGTTCGCCGAGATGGTGGTGCCCTACCGGGATGCCAGTTTCGACCACTACCGGCGCACCGCCTACGACATCGGCGAGTGGGGCATCGGCTACATGACCCAGTCGCTGGAGCTGGGCTGCGACTGTCTGGGTGAGATCCGTTATGTGGATGCGGTTCTCACCGACTCGCTGGGTGAGCCGTACACCATCAGGAACGCGATCTGCCTGCACGAGGAGGACAATGCGGTCCTGTGGAAGCACGTCGACTCGGTGAACGGTCGCGCCGAGGTGCGCCGGGCGCGGCGGATGGTGGTGTCCATCCACGCGACCGTGGCCAACTACGAGTACCTGGTCTACTGGCGCTTCTACCAGGACGGCAACATCGAGTGCGAAGTGCGGGCGACCGGGATCATGGTCACCACGCCGATTCCCGAGGGTGACCCGACGCCACGGACCGGAACCCTGGTCGACCACCGCACGTATGCGCCGTTCCACCAGCACTTCCTGGTCGCCAGGCTGGATCTGGACGTCGACGGGCAGCAGAACAGCGTCGTGGAGAGCGATTCCCGGGCGCTACCGGTCGGTCCGGACAACCCGTACGGGCTGGCCGTGGTCACCGAGGCGACCACCATCGAGTCGGAGTCGCAGTCGGCCCGGGACTTCAATTTCGAGCGTCAACGCGGCTGGAAGGTGGTCAACCCCAACAAGACCAACGCCTTCGGCACCCCGGTGGCCTACAAGTTGGTGCCCGGTGCCGCGTTCCCGGTGATGATGGACCCGACGACGGCGCAGTACCTCCGGGCGCCGGTGATGGGCCACACGTTGTGGGTCACCCGGCACCACGACGACGAGAAGTGGCCGGCGGGAACCTATCCGACCCAGAGCGAGACCGACGACGGCCTGACTCGGTGGATCTCGGACGACGAATCCCTGGTCAACACCGACGTGGTGCTCTGGTACGTGTTCGGCATCCACCACATCACCCGGGTCGAGGACTGGCCGATCATGCCGGTGGACACGATCTCGTTCTGGCTCAAGCCGTTCGGGTTCTTCGACCGGAATCCGTCGTTGGACGTGCCGCCGCAGCCGAACACCGGGGCGCACTGCCACACGTGATCGAGCACACGCGATCGGGTCGGCGAGTCGCCCCCCGTCCCTTCGATCATGACCGGCCGGTAGTTGCACGACGTCCGGGCCCACGGATCGGTGCGTGATCCGCGGGCCCGGACGGTCAGACCCGGACGATCAGACCCGGGCGATCAGGCCTGGGCGCCCGCCGGGACGAGCGTACGGTCGTCGGCCGCCGGAGCCGGCAGCCCGCCGCCGTTGGGACCCAGGTACCGCGGCACGTCGAGGATCCCCTGCCGCTTGGCCACGATCACCGGCACCAACGCCTGACCGGCGACGTTCGTCGCGGTCCGCATCATGTCCAGGATCGGGTCGATGGCCAGCAGCAGGCCGACGCCGGCGAGCGGCAGACCAAGCATGGACAGGGTCAGCGTCAGCATCACGACCGCTCCGGTCAGTCCGGCGGTCGCCGCCGAACCCACCACGGACACGAACGCGATCAGCAGGTAGTCGGTGATCGACAGCGGAACGCCGAAGACCTGCGCGACGAAGATCGCGGCGAGTGCCGGGTAGATGGCCGCGCAGCCGTCCATCTTGGTGGTGGCGCCGAGCGGAACCGCGAAGCTGGCGTACTCGCGGGGAACGCCGAGGTTGTCGATCGTCACCTGCTGGGTGACCGGCATGGTGCCGACGGACGATCGGGACACGAAGCCCAGCGTGATCGCCGGCCAGGCGCCGGCCAGGAACGCCTTGGGCGACAGCCCATGCAGTCTGAGCAGGAGCGGGTAGACGCCCAAAAGCACGATCAGGCAGCCGATGTAGACGTCGACGGTGAAGACGGCCAGCGGCGCGACCAGGTCCCAGCCGTAGGCGGCGACGGCGTGCCCGATGAGCGCGCCGGAGCCGATCGGAGCCAACCGGATGATCCACCACAGCACGGTCTGGATCACCGACAGGCCCGAGTCGGCGAGCCTGACCAGCGGTTCGGCCTTGCGCCCGGTCTTGAGGGCGGCCGCGCCGAGCACGATGCCGATGACCACCAGCTGCAACACGTTGAACGACACGGACGTCGTGGCGCCGCCGTCGCTGATCTTGGTCGACGCCTGCAGACCCAGGAAATTGGCCGGCACCAGGCCGGTCAGGAAGTCGGTCCAGCCGCCGGTGCGGCCGGCGTACTCGGCGCCGTCGGTGGAGAGTCCGGTGCCCATGCCCGGATTGGTGACGGTGCCGAGAACCAGGCCGACCACGACGGCGATCAGGGCGGTGATTGCGAACCACACCACGGTCTGTACGGCCAGCCGGGCCGCGTTGGCCACCGCGCCAAGACGGGAGATGGAGACGATCAAGGCCAATAGGATCAGTGGAACGACGACCGCGCGGAGCAGCGTGACGAAGATCGAGCCGATCTGGTTGAGCATGCCGTCCAGCCACGCGATGTCGAACACCCGGGCGAGCAGGCCCAGCCCGACGCCGACCACCAGGCCGAGCAGAGTCTGCGCCCAGAAGGGAATGCGGCGGACGCCTCCGCCCGTCCTTCGCGCGCCTAACGATATGGACAAGAAAGTTCACCCTTTACGTTGCAGCCGAATTCTGCCGCCGGGAGCTCATTGGCGGTCCCGCTCGATGTTGAACGGATGGGGCGCGCCTGGGAGTCACATGTCAGCCCGCCAATAGGGCCAACCGTTCCGTCCCCGGACGCATTCCGGTCGTCGGGCATGCTCGGTGTGGTATGCCCCACGGTCGGGCTGGGCCGGCGACTATTGGTGCACTGCCAGGCCCCAATCCGGCCCGACTTTGCGGTGCTGCCGCTGACCCGCTGCCGGGCTGATCAACTCGGCGAAAGTGTGTCCGATTTGTACGAATCGGCGCCAAGTTGATCAGCCCGGCTCGCGCAAGCCGACCCGACATCCGCACCAGCAGTCGAAGAAGGCTGCGCACGTGGATCTCGGAGCGTTGCGTTCGGTCGTCCGGCGCCGAGCCGCGGTTCAACCTGATGGGACGGCCCTCCGGGGCCGGCCCGCCGTTCCAAGACCCGAAATCGCGTCCGATCAGTCGGGTTCAGCGGGTCTTCGATCTGCACAACCCACGGAGGCAGGACGGCATCGACAGCGGTGACCCGCACGTCCGGTTCAAGCTGAGGGGACGGCCCCTGCGGGCGCCGGGCCGCCGGCCGCGACGCCCCGTCCGGGCTCATGTCTGCGTTTCCGACCGGGTCGGCCTCGTCGGACGAAACATTCGTCGTGATGCGTCCGGACCGTGCTCAGTTCGTAACCGTGCGGACACCCTGATCTGGGAGAACGGCAGTGTGCTGAGCGGA
>DATDBV010000073.1:0-2068 GCA_036524715.1 Nakamurella sp.
CATGATCAACATCAGAGTTGGGCCTGGTAGGCGAGCAGGCCGCCGACGAGCACGGCGAGGGCGACGAAGCCGACCAGCAGGGCGATCTTGCCGCCGCGGCGGCCGAACACCGCCTGCCAGGCGCGGTACCGGTCGGTCTCGTGGCGGAACCGGCGCCAGTGCAGCAGCATCCAGAAGATCAGCCCCAGGATGACGATCAGGCTGGCGTACACGACGACAATCGTGAGAGTGTGCATCGGGTCTCCCGACCGAGGCCGGACGGGAACGAGCGGCCTCAGGTTCAGTCTTCCCGTTCATGTTCCCGCAGCGGCGAGCCGTCAGACACGACCGGCTCGGCCGCCGCGGTCGGCCGCAGGCGCACCCACCGGTGCGGGAAGTCGTTCTGATCCGGAACGTCCTTCACCTCCAGGAACGGCAGCGCACCGACCAGTTGCCCGAGTTTGGCGTAGCCGTAGTTGCGGGCGTCGAACGAGGGCTCGTTGTTGACGACGTACGCCCCCACACTCGAGAGGTAGGCCCAGCCGTCCTCCTGGGCGCACTCGCGAACGGCGGGCACCAGAAGATCGGCGATCTCCGGCACTGTGCCCGCCTCGCGGTCGGCCTGTTCCGCCGGTTCGGGTTCGGCGTCCGGCGCGGCGGTCACCTTCGGCGGCGGCACCGGAAGGCGCCGGGGCGCGGATTCCTCCGCGGGCCTTGCCACCTTCTGGAGCGGCTGCCCGGTGAGCACCTCGGTGAACGTGAACCGGTCGCAGGCGTTGCGGAACGACTGCGGCGTCTTCTGCGCGCCGATGCCGTAGACCCGGCGGCCGGACTCACGGATGCGCATGGCCAGCCGGGTGAAGTCGCTGTCGCTGGACACGATGCAGAAGATGTCGACGTTGCCGGCGTACAGAAGGTCCATCGCGTCGATGATCAGCGCGGCGTCGGTCGAGTTCTTGCCGGCGGTGTACGACGGCTGCTGAATCGGCTGGATCGCATGCCGCGGGAGCTCGGGCTTCCAGTTCCGCAGGTAGTCGCTCGACCAGTCGCCGTAGGCGCGCTTGACCGACAGCGTCCCGTGCTTGGCGGCCTCCGCGATCACCGACTTCGCGAGTTGCCAGCTGATGTTGTCGCAGTCGATGAGCACGGCGACGTGATCGGTCTCGGCCATCGACGACCCCCTGTGGCTGTGATCGGACAGTGTGATCAACATCCGGATGAGCCTGGTCATGCTACGCGCGCCCGGTGCCCGCACCGGCCCAGCGGAATTCCGGGGCAGGGGTGATCATTTTGGTGACCGTGTCATCACCGGCCGCCCGGCGTCCCGTAGGGGGTGATCGATGAACCTCGAGAAGGTCATCTTCGGCTTCTTCGTGCTGCTCGCCGCCACGTTGAACTTCGGGTTCTTCCTGGGCGACATCGCCGTCCCGGAGCTGCACAACATCTACGAGCTGTTCGGCGCGCTCGTGGTGAGCCTGATCGCCACCGTGCTCAAGTTCGGCGACCGCACCCAGTTGGGAGCCACCCACCTCGCCACCAGCCTGGTCGCGGACCTGCAGCTGATCTGCGCCGCCCTCGTCTGGGGATACGCCGCGAACGTGTCGAGCCACGGCGTCACCGCTGAGGCGATGTCCAGCGTCGTGTCCCTTTCCGGCGGCGCGCTGCTGGCCAACCTGGTCTCGGTGATCCTGCTCGTCGTCGAGACCGTCTCCTTCCACCGCCGGTAGCAGCCATGACGAACGTGCTGCAGATCTTCTGGAAGCAGATCTTCGGCGACGACGACGAGGAGCGGCCACCCCGGCTTCGCCGGCGCATCCAGATCGACGAGGAGCCGGCCGCCACCAACACGATCTTCATCGTGATGCGGCGGATGCGGGCGCCGCTGATCACGCTGATCGTGATCTTTTCGGTGACCGTCGTCGGGATGTCGGTGATCCCGGCGGAGGACCCCGAGGGCCGGCCGTACCACATGACGATCTTCGAGTCGCTGTACTTCATGAGCTACACCGCCTCGACCATCGGCTACGGCGAGTTGCCCTACCCGTTCAACGCCAACCAGCGGATGTGGGCGACGATCTCGATCTACCTG
>DATDBV010000074.1:0-11253 GCA_036524715.1 Nakamurella sp.
GTGAACACCACCGTCGCGACCGCGGCGGTCAGCGCGGGCGCCGCGGTCCACAGCAGCTGTCGTCCCTCGACCCCGTCGGGCCGCGCGGACGAAGTCGTCGACTCCTGTCCCACGGTTCCCACCACGTCGGAGTTGTCCCGCGCGGGCGTTGTTGATCCACGCGGGTGGGGTGGGTAGAGCAGGTCCAGCACGGGCAGCAGGGCCAGGCCGAGCATCACCGCGAACAATGCCGCCGCCGCGCCGACGCTCAGGCCCAACGCCGGGAAGAACAGGTACACGGTCGGCACCAGGATCACCACGGCCACTCCGCCGGCCAGCAGACCGGCCACGGCCCGGACCCAGAACGCCGGCCCGGCCAGCGCCACCAGCACGCCGAGCGCGCCGGTCAGCGCCGGCAGAGCGGCCAGATACGACCCACCCGGCACGACGGCCGCCATCACCACCCCGAGCACGGCGAGCACCCCGAGCGCGCCGATGACCAACGGCCATGGCCCGACCCGGCCGCGAAGCAGGCCGAACCAACCCAGCACGATCAGTGCCACCAGGGCCACCACCGCGGCCCGGAACCAGCCCGGCCTCCACGGATCGAGCATGTTCGCGTAGTCCGGCCGCAGCAGCACCAACAGGGCCCAGAATCCCTGGGCCGCCACCGGCGCGAGCACCAGCGGAATGAACGCCAGGCCGAATCCGCCCGACAGGCGCAGCCACCCGGCCGCACCCCGCCGGACCAGCAGCCAGCCGGCCGCGGCGACGGCCACCAGCGCGGCGAGCGCCAGCGGCCACACCAACCACCCCGGGTAGCGGATAAGCCGGCCGAGCGCCGGGAAGTAGCTGGCGTCTCCGGCTGCCGGGACGGACAGCACGGTCAGCTCGGCGGTCGCCAGTGCCCGGGTCAGGGCCAGCGCGTTGTCGCCCTCGTGCTGCAGGCTGGCGCGGTCCATCGACTGCGGGGTGTCCTCCGGTGCGTGGTACACGCCGGAGCCGTCGATGTAGGCCGAATTCATCCCGGTGAATCGGCCGGCGTCCAGGAACGGGGTGAAGTCGGTGTCGTTGGGCAGGATCCGGTACACCTCGACGGCCATGCTGGTGGCCACGGGGCGGGGCACCGCCGACCCATAGAGGGCCACGAGATCGGCGTTGCCCGGGCTGGTCTCGAACATCACCGACGGCCCGGTGGACCCGCGAGACTCGATGTTGAGCACCACCGCCGACCCGGCGGCGAGCGGGTCGTCGGCGACGAAAGCCTCCGCCCCGCACAGGCAGGCCTCCTCCGCGTCGGTGAACAGGAACACCACGTCGTTGGCCGGCGGCGACTCGGCGGCCAGCGCCCGGGCGATCTCCAGCAGGGTGGACACACCTGCGCCGTCGTCGTTGCCGCCGTGCGAGACCTGCACCGAGTCGTAGTGCGCCATCAGGATCGCCGTGCCGGTGGGTGCGGTGCCAGGTAGCCGCGCCACCACGTTGCGGGTGTCGGCCATCCCGTACCGGCCGCCGAGTTCGCTGGTCGCACCGATCCCCTCGCGGACCTGCGGGTCCAGGCCGAGACCGGCCAGCGTGTCGACGATGTACTGCCGGACGTCCGCGGCGGCCGGCGATCCGGCCGGGTGTTCCTGCAGGCCGATCCGCTGCACATGGGTGAACGCCCGGCCGGCGCTGAACTCGTCGGCCGGGGCGTCCGCCGCCAGCGGGGTGGAAGGCGCGACCGCATTGACGCACAGAGCGCCGAGGATGGCCAGCGCCGCCAACAGCAACAGACCGACGGCCACTCGGGTGGGCGAGGCGATCGTCATCGGGTCATCGTCGCCGCACCCCGGAACGCCCGCTCGGCGACATTTCACATGGTGATGACGACCTTCCCGGCCGCGGCACCCGTCCAGGTGTGCGGGTGGCAGCCCGTCCCTGATCTTTGACACCGGTTTGGCCGGACCGATGGCTCCCCCGCGCTGGAGGTGGACCTGCGAAGGATCGGCGGGCGTGACACCGGCCGAAATTCCGCGGCCATCGGATGGCGGCGCGGCCCCGCTTCGGCGCCAGCCACGGCAAGCGCGTGCGGAACTTCGGGTCGTGCGGGGCGCCCCGATGTTCCGCGGCCAGCGGGTGGGTGCGCCGTTTCCGGTGAAGGCCCGCCGTGCCAGCCCGCGCCGCCTCGATGGCAGGCTCAGTCCGAATCCTCGAACCAGATCATCGGCTGCCGCACCAGCGGCTCCTGGGCCGCCTCGGCGACGGCGTGCGGCAGCTTGTGGCGCTGGAGGAACGACATCATCACCTCGGCCGCTCGCGGGCCCTTTGGGTCGATGAACGAGCCCCTGCGGTGCCCGCCCGACCAGGCGTGGCGCAGCCCGTCGATCCGCCAGTACTCCAGCACCCGTCGGCCGCGGGCGGTGTACCAGCGGGTCCGGATGCACCGCCGTCCGTCCACCTCGAGTGCGCGGGTGGTGGCCAGCGGCCGCACCCGGTCCAGTCCGGTCAGCCGCCGCGAGTCCCGCGAGGCGAGCCACTGGTCGACGATGCGGTCCGCGTTGGGCGCGCGTACCACCGGATCGTTGGTGCCGTGGATCAGCACCAGGGGCGCCATCTCGCCGGCGATCAGCTCGTGCGAGGGCATGGTGCCATGCGCGGCCATCGCGCCCAGGACGTTGAATCCCTGGGAGGCGCTGCGGTAGGCGGTGGCAGAGTGCACGCCCGCCGCGGCGATCACGTCCGGGTAGGTGGTGGCCAGGATCAGCGACATCGCACCGCCGGCCGACAGGCCTGCCGCATAGACCCGGCGCCGATCCACCTGCCACAGCTCACGCTCGGCCGCCACCTCCTCGATGAGACCGACCAGGATCGCCGGCTCCCCACGGCCCCGACCCTGGTGCTCCGTCTCATACCAGCGCCAGCACCGCTGCATCTGGTGCTGGCGGTCCTGCCGCGGCGCCACGAGCAGCAGGCCATCGTGGTCGGCGGCTGCGACAAACCCGGACTCCTCGGCGAAATCGACCGACCGCTGTTGACATCCGTGCAGCAGCAACAGCATCGGAACCCGGTCATCGGAAGACAATCCGGACGGCAGGTACACGTCGTACTCGCGGGCGCCCTCGTCGCCCCGGAATCGTCGGTGGATCCACCGGCCGGGTTCGGTCGAACGGATCGGCCGAACCCGGCCTGGCAATCGAACCGGAGGTGCGGCCCGGCCGGTCTCGGTCATCCGCCGAAGTTTCGGCGTCAGCCACTGCGGTCCCGTGCGGAGCATCTCGCCACATCCATCTGGCTCATCGGCAGCCGCAACCATGCTGTGCTGCAATGGTTTCGCGCGCTCGCGGCGCGAAATTGGATCATCCGTCCGGCAGCATCGATGCTAGTCATCGCGACCGGCGGACCGGGGGAGGTCGCGCCCCACGCGTCGCGAGTCTGTGACCGGGATCTCCGGCCGACGACCCTTCGTCGACGACACGGGCCGAGAATGCGGTGGATCGGGGTCGGATCATCGGGCAGCATCGAGGACGCCCGTCGGCCCGGACGGGTTGTCCCGGCTGGAATCAGGAGACGCAGATCATGACCGAGCCCCGCACGCCCGACCGCGCCGAGCGGCGTCGGCGGCTGCCCCGGGCACGCTCAGTCCCCCGGGCACGCGCACTGCCGCGGGCGCTGCGACCCTTCCGCAACGTCCAGTACCGGTGGCTGACCACCGCGCTGGCGTGTTCGCTGTTCAGCGTCGGCATCTGGCTGGTCGCCTCGGTGTGGCAGGTCATCCAGCTCGGCGGCAGCGCGTCCGACCTGTCCCTGGTCGCCTTCGGGTCCAGCCTGGGGCTCACCCTGTCCGTCCTGATCGGCGGGGTGGTCGCCGACCGGGTGCCGCAGCGCAAGATCCTGCTGGTGGTCGAGGCGGTCCGAGGCGTCGGGTTCGCCGTCGCCGCGGTGCTCGCGCTGACCGGCATGGTGCAGGTCTGGCACCTGGCCGTCATCGGTCTGGTGCTTGGCGTGGCCGACGGCTTCTTCTACCCCGCCTACGCGGCCTGGTTGCCAGCCCTGGTCGACGCCGATCAACTGCTGGCCGCGAACGGCATCGAGGGCACCCTGCGGCCCACGATCATGCAGGGCTTGGGTCCGGCGGTGGCCGGCCTGATCATCGCGGCCTGGTCGCCCGGCGCCGCGTTCGCCCTAGTCGCGGTCCTGCAGATCGGCACCGCCGCTGCCCTCTGGGTGATGAAGACCACCGCGGTGCGCCGCGACCTGGATCCGGAGGCGCACCCGCTGCGCGGCGCGTTGACCGACGTCCGGGACGGGTTCGCCTACATGCTGCGTACCCGGTGGCTGCTGGCCACCCTGCTGTTCGCGACCCTGCTCGTGCTGATGGTGGTCGGACCGATCGAGGTGCTCCTGCCGTTCGCGGTGAAGGACCAGACCGGCGGGGGTCCGGGCGCGTTCGCCGTCGCGCTGGCGGCGTTCGGAGTCGGTGGTGCGGCCGGATCACTGGCCGCGGCGAGCGTCCGGCTTCCCCGCCGCTACCTGACCCTGATGATCCTCGGCTGGGGCTTCGGATCGGTCCCGCTGATCGTGGTGGGGCTGACCAACTCGCTGTGGGTGATGGTGGTGGCACTGTTCGTCACCGGGTTCGTCTTCTCCGCGGCGCAGGTGGTCTGGGGAACCCTGCTGCAGCGGCGGGTGCCGCCGGCCCTGCTGGGCCGGGTGTCCAGCCTCGACTTCTTCGTCTCGCTGGCGCTGATGCCGATCTCCATGGCCCTGGCCGGACCGTTCGGTGACGCCGTCGGCATCGCCCCCGCGTTCCTGGTCGCCGGCCTGGTGCCCGTCGCGCTGGCGGTGGGAACCCTGGCCATCGCCAAGCTGGGGCCGGACGAACTCGCCCACCCGCTCGACGCCCTACCCGAGCAGGCCGAGCCGCCGGTGCAGATCAGCGGGGAGTAAAACCTGGAGCCTCGTGCTCAGCCAAGTACCTCGTGCACGTAGCACCAGCGCCAGGCCTCGCCCGGTTCGAAGCTGCGCATCACCGGGTGGCCGGTGTGGTGGAAATGACGCTGAGCGTGCCGGCCCACCGACGAGTCGCAGCAGCCGACGTTGCCGCAGCTCAGGCACAGCCGAAGGTGCACCCACCGGGTGCCCTCGCGGAAACAGTCGACGCAGCCGTCGGGCGTCTGGGGGGTGGCCGACGCCGGGGCGGTGTCCAGATCCACGCACAGATTCGCGGTGCGTTCCGGGGTCACCAGGGTGCGGTCGGACCCGGATTCGGCCCGGGCCTCCCGTCGGTCGATCATGGACTCCTCGACGTCGAGGGCGTCCATCACCTCGGCGAGCACGTCGGAGTCGACCTCGCCGGTCTTGCGAATCCGCAGCACCTCGGCACGTTCGGCGGCCAGCATCGCCGTTCGCAGGCGCCGGTACTGCTCGCTGGGCGTCTCGCTGCCGTCGGTGCGGCCGAGGCGTTCCCAGACCGCGTTCAGGCGGGCCTCGCCGCGGGCCCGCAGGATCCGGACCACCTCCAAGTCGTCCTCGTCGATGACGATCCGGTCGAGTTCATGGCGGCCGGCCTCGACGGTGGACATCAGCACGGTGGCCTCGGTGAGCGCGTCCTCCCGGGCGTCCGGGCCGCGGACCCTGAGCCGGCGGGACAACCACGGCAGCGACAGGCCCTGGATCAGCAGCGTGCCCGCGGTGACCACGAACGCGCCCAGCACCAGGACCTGCACGTTCGGCACGGACGAGGGCACAACGAACACCGCGGCCAGAGTGACCACGCCGCGCATGCCGGCCCAGGACACGACTGCGGTGGTTCGCCACGAGTAGTCCGGGTCGGTGGTGCCCCGCGGCCGGATCAGCAGCAGGCCGATCGGGAACACCCACAACGGGCGGACCAGGATCACCGTGGCCAGCACCCCGATGCAGAACGCCAGGATCGTCCAGCCGGACAGCGCCGATCCTCCGATGCCCTCGACGATGCGCCGCACCTGCAGGCCGATGAGCAGGAAGACGGTGTTCTCCAGCAGGAACTGGATGGTCTCCCAGTTGATCCGTTCGTTCATCCGGGAGGTGGCGTCCTGGATGATCGGCGCCTTGTGGCCGAGCACCAGGCCGGTGGTGACCACCGAGATCACCCCGGACGCGTGCACCTCCTCGGCGGGCAGGTAGGCCAGGAACGGCGCCATCAGCGACACGGTGGTGTCGATCAGCGGGTCCTTGATCTTGCGCCGGAGCAGGGCCAGGACGAGCGCGACCGCGACGCCGATGGCCGCTCCGCCGGCGGCCGCCCACAGGAAGTCCAGGCTGACACTCCACACGCTGACCGTCGCGCCGACGGCCACGATCGCCGTGCGCAGGGCAACCAGTGCGGTCGCGTCGTTGAGCAGCGACTCACCCTCCAGGACCGTCACGATCCGCCGGGGCAGGCCGATCCGGCGGGCGATCGCCGTCGCGGCCACCGCATCCGGCGGCGCCACCACGGCGCCGAAGGCGAACGCCGCCGCCAGCGGGATCGGAATCAGCAGCCAGGCCACGAACCCGACGATCAGCGTGGTCGCGATGACCAGCCCGACCGCCAGCCAGGCGATCGCGCGCCGGTTCGCGCGGATGTCGACCAGCGACGTTCGGATCGACGCCGAATACAGCAGCGGTGGCAGCAGCCCGACGAGCACCAGTTCCGGGCTGAGCTCGAAGGGCTCGACGAACGGCAGGAACGACGCTCCGATGCCCACCACGACCAGCAGCAGCGGGGCGGGCACGCCGACGCGCTTGGCGATGACGCTCACCGCGGTCACGGTGGCGATCAGCGCGAGAATCCACAGGGCGGTCTCCACGAATCCGATCGTCGCACCCCGGTCCGGCGGCACTGTCAGAGGTCGGTTCTACGGTGGCGGTATGACTACCTTGACCGACCGCCCGAACACCGCGCTACTCGTCATCGACGTCCAGAACGGAGTCGTGGACGGCGCGCTCGGCCGCGACGAGGTGGTGGCCAACATCGACAAGCTGGTGGACAAGGCGCGGGCCGAGCAGGTGCCGATCGTCTGGGTCCAACACGCCGGCGACGGGCTGATGCCGAACACGTCGGCCTGGGAGTACGTGCCCGAGCTGGTCCGCGCCGACGGCGAGCCGCTGGTGCACAAGCGGTACGGCGACTCGTTCGAGGACACCACCCTGGAGGAGGTGCTGGCCGGTCTGCGGGTGGGGCGGCTGATCGTGACCGGCGCGCAGACCGACGCGTGCGTCCGGTCGACGCTGCACGGTGCGTTCGTCCGCGGTTACGACGCCACGCTGGTCGGTGACGCGCACACCACGGAGGACCTGTCCGCCTACGGGGCGCCGCCGCCCGCGGCGGTGATCGCGCACACCAACCTGTACTGGCGGTACCAGACGGCACCCGGCCGCACGGCGGGCACCGTGGACACCGCCGACGTCAGGTACGCCGTCGACGGCGCCGAGCGATGAGCCATCAGCCGGACCGGAGCACCGCCGCCACCGTCTGCGCGACCGCGGTGGGCGGCCCGGCGACGTGCCAGCGGTGGCCGCCGTAGTCGAAGATCTCGGTGACGCCGCCCAGGCCGATGACCAGGGCGGCCCCGGGCAGCCAGTCCCACAGCGGTGGGTCGGCGTGCAGCCACACTCCGAGCCGGCCGGCGGCGACGGCGGCGAGCTCGATCGACCCGGATCCGATGATCCGCACCGACGCGGCGCCCGCGATGCCGCGGATGAGCCCGTCCCGCAGTCGGGGGTCGAGCAGGCGGGGTGGGTGAAGGTAGGTGGTGATCGCCACCTCGCGCAGCTCCCGGTCGGCCAGGCGGGGCAGCGGCGTGCCGTTCAGCGTGGGCGCGAGCCTCGGTCCGCCGACCCACAGCTCGTCGGTCGTGGCCTGGTAGATCGCACCCAGCACCAGCTCCCCGCCGGCCGCGGGGCCGTCGGTCAGGGCCAGCGCCGAACACCAGGCCGGCAGTCCGGACACGAAGTTGTAGGTGCCGTCGACCGGGTCGATCACCCAGGTCCGCCGGCCCGGCGCGGCCGAACCCTCCTCGCCGACCACCCCGTCGTCGGGGCGGATCGCCGCGAGCCGTTCGACGATCAGCGCCTCGGCCGCCCGGTCCGCATCCGAGACGACGTCACTGATGCTGGTCTTCTCCTCGACCCGCAGACCCACCGATCGCATCCGGGCAGCCAGCCGCCCGGCCGTTCGAACCAGGGCGGCGGCCACCTCGGCGTCCGACGATGTGGCGTCGACGGCGAGCAGGTCCTCGTCCGGACGGTGGCTGGTGGTGGGAGCTTGGGGTGAGGGCGACACGGTCCCCACCGTAGCCAGGCTCGGTGAACGGGGCGCGACCCCGGCCGACGGATCTCGGCGAGCACGGGTGTTGGCTGGTACACATGCCGGGTGACCCGACTGCTGCTCGGCCCGCTGCTGCGGCACGTTGGGCCGACGGACGCGACGATCTGGGTGGAAACGGACTCCTCCTGCGAGGTGCGGATCCTGGACGCCAGCGAACACACGTGGACGGTCGCCGGTCACCACTACGCGCTGGTCGAGATCACCGGACTCGAACCGGGCACGAGCACCCGGTACGAGGTCGCGCTGGACGGCGACCGGGTGTGGCCGCCACCGGAGGATCGGCGGCCGCCGCCGCGGATACGCACGGTCGACGAAGGTGGGCCGGTGACGATCGCGTTCGGCTCCTGTCGGTACGCCAGTACGGCCGCGGTGCAGGACCTGCGGTACGACGCCGACGCGCTGGCCGGCCTGTCCGGGCAGCTGGTCGACCGGCCCGAGGACCAGTGGCCGCAGGCGCTGATCCTGCTCGGCGATCAGGTGTACGCCGACGAGACCACACCCGCCACGCAGGACCGGATCCGGCGGCGCCGCGATATCACCGAGGGCGCGAAGGAGCAGGTCGCCGACTTCGAGGAGTACACCTGGCTCTACCACGAGTCGTGGACCGACCCGGACGTGCGGTGGTTGCTGTCCACGGTGCCGTCGTCGATGATCTTCGACGACCACGATGTGCGGGACGACTGGAACACCTCCCACGGCTGGCGCCTGGACATGGCCGAGCTGCCCTGGTGGCCGGAACGGATCGTCGGCGCGTTGACCTCGTACTGGGTGTACCAGCACCTGGGCAACCTGGGCCCGGCCGAGCTCGCGGCCAGCGAGCTCTACCAGCGGGTCCGGACCTGCGGTGAGGACGCCGAGCCGCTGCTCCGGGAGTTCGCGGGGGCCGCCGACGCCGAAGCGGACGGGGCGAAGGGCGCCCGCTGGTCGTACCGTCGCGACTTCGGACCGGTGCGGCTGCTCGTCATCGACTCGCGATGCGGGCGTGTGCTGGACGGGCGTCGGGCGATGATCGGCGATGACGAGTTCGACTGGATCACCGACCAGCTGGCCGGCGACTACCGACACCTGTTGATCGGCACATCGCTGCCCTGGCTGATGGCACCGGCCCTGCACGACATCGAGGCGTGGAACGAGACGCTGTGTGCCGGGCGCCGGGGCAGACTGGTCGCCCGACTGTCGGAGAAGCTGCGCCGGGCCGGCGATCTGGAGCACTGGGCGGCGTTCGGGGCGTCGTTCGAGCGGCTGACCGGGCTGATCGGCGCGGTGGGCCGGGGTGAACATGGGTCCAATGGTGCGCCGAGCACGGTCTGCGTCCTGTCCGGCGACGTGCACCACGCCTACATCGCCGCGGCGTCGCTGCCCGGCGGCACCCGGTCGGCGATCTACCAGTTGACCTGCTCGCCCCTGCACAATCGGGTGCCGGCGGTGATGGAACTGGCGTTCCGGGCCGGCTGGAGTTCGATCACCGAGCGATCCGTCCGGGCGCTGATCGGCACCCTCGCCCGGATCCCGCGACCGTCGGTGCGATGGCACCGGTTGGCCGGCCCGGCGTTCGGCAACGAAGTGATGAGCTTGACGCTGGACGGGCCGCGGGCACACGTGCGGCTGGATCAGGCGGGTCCGCGAAAGGCCCGGCCGCAACTGCGCGAGGTTGTCCGGTTGCGACTGGCCTGAGTGGGACGGAAGGTGCCGGTTTGTTGTGAGTTGCGGAACTTCGGGTCGCTGGGGGCGCCCGGATGTTCCGCGCGGGTGGTTCGGGCGGCGGATTGGTGTCGGTTGGTGGTGAGTTGCGGAACTTCGGGTCGCTGGGGGCGACCGGATGTTCCGCGCGGGCGGTCCGCGCAGCCGACATGTGCCGCTGGAGTGCGGTCCGGCTCCGCTGACCGGCCTTTTTGCGCCAGCGGACACATGCGGCCCTCGTCACGTCATCCACATGAGACCCGGGATCCCGTTACGCGCCGTCTTCGACACTGCGACGGCCAACGGCGCCCTGGAGACGCGTGACGCGGCCGGGCGGACGATGGTCACCTGGCCCATCGCGTAACGTGACCTCCCGTGCTCATCATCGCGATCATCCTCGTGGGGATGCTGGCCGGCGCCGCCGCGCAGTTGGTCTTCCGTAGTCGCAAGCGTCCAATCGACTGGACCGCGGCGATCGTCGTCGGCTTGATCGGCTCCTTCGTCGGGGGCCTTCTCTTCAGCCTCATCGCCGGGGACGGCCTGGCGATCCGGCCCAGCGGCCTGATCGGCTCCATCATCGGGGCCATCGTGGTCGCCGGGGTCTACAAGCTGGCCACCGGTCGCGCACCCGGGGACCGCCCGCGCGGCTGAACGCCTCCGGATGCGGACGAACGATGTCGACAGCTGACGGGGGCGACACGGCTTCCTCGGCTTGGCTCCACTGGCTGACTGATTCCGAGGCGTCATCGGTCGTGAGTGTTCGTGACTGCGGAAGTTTGTGGGTCGCCAGGAGCGACCGGATCCTCCGCGTGAGCGGTCGGGCGGCCGAAACGTGCCGGTTGGCGTGCAGTTGCGGAACTTCGCGTCGCCAGGGGCGACCGGATCCTCCGCGTGAGCGGTCCGGGCGGCCGAAAGATGCCGGTTGGCGTGCAGTTGCGGAACTTCGCTCGCCTGGAGCGACCGGATCCTCAGCGGGAGCGGTCCGGGCGGCCGAAAGATGCCGGTTGGCGCGCAGTTGCGGAACTTCGCGTCGCCAGGGGCAACCGGATCCACCGCGCGAGGGGCCGGCCGGCTGACGTGTGCCGCCGGAGTGCGGTCCGGCTCCGCTGACTTCCTGGGTGCGCCAGTGGACATTCTTCGGCCTTCGTCACGTCGTCGACAACAGACCTTGGAATCGATCGTCTAGGGTGGGTGGCCATGCAGCAGTACCTGGACCTGATGGACCGCATCCTGACCACCGGCGCCGTCAAGTCCGACCGCAC
>DATDBV010000075.1:0-11523 GCA_036524715.1 Nakamurella sp.
GCCGACCGTGCCGTTGGCGCCGTCGATGGCCGCGACCTGATCGGCGGTCTGCGAGTTCTGGCCGGCCGCGCAGCCGCTGACGGCCAGCGTCATCGCGGCGAACAGCGCCAAACCGGCGGGAGCGAGCACTCGGCGCGGCAACCGGGCGGTGCGGGTCACGGCGGTCCCCTCTTCTGGTCAACCCGCCCGGCGCGGACGAGTTGCGCTGTCGACGGTTGCGTAATGCCTCGGCACGGATCGTGTGCGTGCGACACCGCGCCGCGGTCTTGGCAAGCAGGTTAGTCGCCGCAGTGTCGGCTCTGCTCGGCGGGAGGCGGGTCGACGGCCGTGTCGTGACCGGCCGGTGACCCGACCGCGCCCGCCACACGGGCGCCGCCGAGGCCTCGACATTTGCGCCCGAGGTGCCCGATGCACGCGTCTGTGGGGTTTGTCAAGTGATCGGATAGGCCCTGACCTGCGACAACGGGTGAGTCTGCGGCTCAGATCGTGGTAGGATGGTGAGAGCGAAAGGGGTCTTGAACGCTCATGGTTTTCAACGTAGGCGAAACCGTTGTCTACCCGCATCACGGTGCGGCTCTCATTCAGGCCACCGAGACCAGGACCGTGAAGGGTGTCGAGAAGCTGTATTTGGTCCTCAAGGTCGCCCAGGGCGACCTGACCGTCAAGGTACCGGCAGACAACGCGGAAATCGTCGGTGTACGTGATGTCGTCGACCGGACCGGTCTGGATCACGTTTTCGAGGTGTTGCGGGCGCCGCACACCGAGGAGCCGACCAACTGGTCGCGGCGGTACAAGGCCAATCTCGAGAAGTTGGCTTCCGGCGACGTGAACAAGGTCGCCGAGGTAGTCCGCGACCTGTGGCGTCGCGATCGCGAGCGCGGTCTGTCCGCCGGCGAGAAGCGGATGTTGGCCAAGGCGCGCCAGATCCTGGTGTCCGAACTCGCCCTGGCCGAGGGGACCAACGAGGTCAAGGCCGAGGGCATCCTCGACGAGGTCCTGGCCTCCTGACGATTCGATGACGGGCGGTGCGATGCGTTCGCGCCGCCCGTTTTCGGGTCTCCCCGCGATGACGACAGCCGCGATTGTCCCGGCGGCCGGGTCCGGTGAGCGACTCGGCGCCCAGGTGCCCAAGGCGTTCGTGCGGGTGGCCGGGCGCGAATTGGTGGTCCACGCCGTCGACCGTCTGCGGGCCGCCGGTGTCCGCTCGGTGGTGGTCGCGGTCTCGCCCGGCCAACTGGATCGAGCCCGAGCGCTGCTGGGTGCGTCCGCGGCCGTCGTGGTCGGCGGTGCCGACCGCACCGCCTCCGTCGCCGCCGGCCTGGCCACCGTTCCGACTGACGCCGATGTCGTGCTCGTGCACGACGCCGCTCGCGCCTTTGCGCCGGTGTCGCTGATCGAACGGGTCACCGCGCGGATCCGGGCAGGTGCCGACGCCGTCGTCCCGGTGCTGCCGGTGGTCGACACCATCCGGACGATCGGGACCGGCGCGGCACTGGCCGGCACCGTCGACCGCAGCCTGTTACGGATCGTGCAGACACCGCAGGGCTTCCAGCCCGACGTGCTCCGCCGAGCGCATGCCGTCGCGGCGGACCGGGGGGTGTCGTCGACCGACGACGCCGCCCTGGCCGAGGCAATCGGCGTGACGGTCGTTGCGGTCGACGGAGACCGGGCGGCCATGAAGATCACCACCCCGGACGACCTGGAAATGGTCGAACGCATGATGACCGGACCGGGCGGCGGGCTGCGGGTCGGCACCGGCGTCGACGTGCACCCCATCGAGTCCGGGCGCGAGTGCTGGGTGGCCGGGCTGCGGTTCGACGGTGTGGACGGTTGCGCCGGGCACTCGGACGGCGACATAGCCGCGCACGCGCTGTGCGATGCGCTGCTGTCCGCCGCCGGCCTCGGTGATCTCGGGGCGGTGTTCGGCACCTCGGATCCACGGTGGGCCGGCGCGTCCGGCGTCACGCTGCTGGCCGAGGTGGTGGCCCGGGTGCGCGCCGCCGGCTGGCGGGTGATCAACGCCTCGGTCCAGGTGATCGCGAACACCCCGAAGCTGTCCCCGCGCCGAGCGCAGGCCCAGCAGGTCCTTGCGGACGTGGTCGGCGCACCGGTGTCGGTGGCCGGGACAACCACCGACGGGCTGGGTCTGACGGGGCGGGGCGAGGGCCGGGCGGCCACCGCGACCGCCCTGCTCGGGCCGGCCTGAACCCTGCCGCGCAGCCCAAGCGGCTCGGGTCTGCAGGCCCGGCACCAGATTCGGTGTTGATCATGGGGCGGTGCCGGCGACACACCGTCCACGTTCGCAACACGCCGATGGCGGCCCGGCAGAACGCCATGATCAACTCGGAGTGGGGGTGTCCGGGGGTGTCGGCAGCTCGTCCTCGACGTAGCGGGGTCGAACGGCCAGCAGACCGGCCCCGATCTGGACCACCACTACGACGCACATCGCCAGCAGCGGCACAGTCCAGGTACCGGACAGGTCGAACAGCAGCCCGAAGCCGAGCGGTCCGACCGACGCGATCAGGTACCCGACGCATTGGCTGAACGCGGACAGCGAGGTGGTGGCCAAGCCGGTCCGAGCCCGCAGCGCGATGAGCGTCAGGGCCAGCGGGAAGGCGCCGGTGCCCACCCCGATCAGCAACGACCAGAGCCAGACCGGGTCGGTCGGCGAGGCGATCAGGCCGACGAACGCCGCCAGGTAGCAGGCGGCCAGCACGATCACCAGAACCGCCGGGCGGCGGGAGCGCCCGAGCAGGTTCGGAACCAGCGCGGCCAGTGGGATGCCGATGGCGATCGCGATCGACACCTGGGCGGCGGCGGCCGTGTCCGTCATACCCTCGTCGACCAGGATCTCGGCCAGCCAGCCGAAGACGACGTAGGCGACCATCGACTGGCAGGCGAAGTACAGCGCGAGCGCCCACGCGACCCGGGTGCGGGCCAGCACCCGCAGCGGTAGCCGCGTGCCGGCCCCCGCGGCCCCGCTGCCCGTCTCCCGGATCAGCAGCAACCAGGGGATCAGGGCGATGGCCGCGGTCGCCGCCCACAACCCGATCCCCAGCCGCCAGTCGCCCCCGAGCGATCGCTGCACCGGCAGGGTCAGCCCGGCCGCCGCCGCCCCGCCGATGGTGAGCAACGTGGAGTAGGCGGCGGTGATCACCGGGATCCGGTCGGGAAAATGCAGCCGGACCAGACCCGGCATCAGCACGTTCGCCACCGCGATGCCGGCCAGCGCGAGCAGCGATCCGGCGAACAACGCCGGCATCCCCGGGACGGCGGCCCGGACCAACTGGCCGACGAGCAGCGCCGTCAGCGCGATGACCACGGTTCGGTGCGGGCCGATCCGCCCGGCCAGGACGGGGGCGGTCAGGCCCATCACCGCGAAGGCGAGCGTCGGCAGCGACAGCAAGAGCCCGGTCGTGCCGGCGGGCAGGCCGGTGGCGTTCCGCAACTCGGGGACGACGGCGCCGAGGGCGTTGACCACCGGGCGCAGGTTGATCGCCAGGAGCAGGACGGCGACCGTCACCAGGGTCCGGCCGCGTTGGGTCACCCGGGGCACAGTAGTCGGGTGCTCCGGTGGCCCGTGCCCGTTGGAGCGGGCCCGGTCCGAGCCCCCGGGACCTTATGGTTCGAGCAGAGCCGCGGTCAGCATCCGGGCCAGCCACTGCGCGTAGTCCGAGTGCGCCCAGCCGCACGAGGTGACCAGCGCATCGAAGGTGGCCTGGGCACACAGGGTCCAGACGATGTCGCGGGCGCGTTCGACGGGCAGATCGGCGCGCAGGGCACCCATGCCGTGCAACTGGTCGGCGAGCCGGCCCTGGCCGTGCCGGCGTTGCTCCGCCAGTTGTTGTTGCAGACCGATCAGGGCGGGTTCGGAGACCGCGGCGGCGTCCAGCACGCGCAGCAGCGGACCGGTTCTTGACCACAGACCCGGTTGGCTGGCCGCGTACAGCTCGATGACCCGCCTCGGGTCGGGCTCGGCGATGACTCGCGCAATGGCGCCGCGTTCCTCCACCGGACGCTCGGCCCGCTCGGCCCCACCGGCGAGTGCGGCCTGAACCGCGGCGGCAAGCAGACCGGCCTTGCCGGGGGCCGCCCGGTAGACCGTCTCCACGGAAACCCCTGCCTCGGCGGCGATCAGCGGGATGGTGGCGCCCCCGTACCCGCGCTGTACGAAGACCCGATAGGACGCGTCGATCACCGCGAGTCGTGTCCGGGCCGCCTTGGCGCGGCGACCGGTCGCGTCGTAGCGACGACGGTGCGCATTCCCTGTTGACCCAGACATTGATGAGAAGGATACTGTCATGAATATCGGTTGAGTCCTCGCGACAGGCCGGGGACCCCGAACACCCTGGGAGGTTCCCATGACGACGACCGAGCCCGATGTGCTGGCCGAGAACACGGCCGCAGCCCGGCGGGTGCTGGAGGTGATCTTCCCGGCGGACGACGAGGGCGCCCTGCTCGACGCCGTGGACGCCGATTTCGTGAACCACGAGGCACCCGCCGGCACCCCACCGGGGCCGGGCAGCGCGGTGTTCTACATGCACATGCTCGCCGGGGCGTTCTCGGACCAGCGTTGGGAGATCGAGAAGACCGTGGCGGAAGGCGATCTCGTCACGATCTATTGTACCCACCGCGGTCGGCACACCGGCGACTTCTTCGGCATGGCGCCCACCGGAAGGGGTTTCGCCTATCGGCAGATGCACATCGTGCGAGTGCGCAACGGCAAAGGAGTCGAGCACTGGGCGGTTCGCGACGACGCCGCCCTGATGCGGCAGCTGGGGTCGCCGAGCGTCAGCGGGTGAGCTCGTCCGGGAACCGGGTCGCGAACGCCAAGGGCGGCAGGGAGTCCGGGACCGGCACGAGCAATCCGGGAGTGCGGATCAGCTGTTCCATGGGCAGCCGGGTGGCCTGTCCGTCCGACCGGATCAGCACCACCACGTCGGCCGGCGGCAGCACGGTCGGTGCGCCCTCGGTGAGCGTGGTGTAGGTCAGGGTGTCGCCGTCCTTGGCGGCCAGGGCAAGTTCGGCGACCCGGTGCGGCTGGCCGGCCCGCTCGTAGTGCGCCTGCAGTGGGGGGCGCTGGGCACCGTACTGGAGCGTGTCCCACCGACGGCGAAGCGTGTGCGCGTACGGCTGCGTCGCATCCGGCCAGTCGAAGAGGGCCCAACCGAATCCGTGCAGCACCATGGGCTGGATCGAGACCGGGTGCCGGTCGGTCTCCAGGATCCGGTCGGCGATGCGGGCCATGAACGTCAGCCCGGCCGCGTCGGCGGATCCGCCGACGATCATGTTTCCGACGGTCGGGACCAGGACCACCGGATCGCCGTCCACCGGTAGGCCTCGAACCAGCTCCGGCCGGAGCAGAGCCGTTGCCGCGAACCGGACGTCGCGGTACAGGTGCACCGACTCGACTCGTTCCGCCTCGGCGATCGGCCGGCCGAAGGAATTGGTGACCGCCGCGTCCAGGGCGTGCGGCAGCCCGGCGCCCCACTGCGCGAGCATCCCCGCGGAAACCGGCACGTCGGCGTCCGGCAGGTCCAGGTAGGGCCCGACGCAGATGTCGCCGACGATGGGTTGGACGACGTCCAACGTATGCGCGGCCCCCTGCACCGCCAGCTCGAGGCGGCGGATCTGCAGCGGCAGCGCGCCGACCGGTCGGATCGCCAGCAACCGCCGGGCCTGATCGAACGTCGCGGGAATCTGCACCGGGTGAAGGTACCGGCTCGAATCGTGCGCTCAGTACCTGGTGGCGCGGTAGCCCTCGGCCGCCAGCCACTCCCTCGCCCGGCCCAACTTGCGGTCCTCGGAGAACGCGTACCAGCGGGCGTCCTCGTCCGGCCACCGATGCAGGACGTCCTTGAAGCGGCGGAAGGCACCGCGGCCCTCGATGGCGATGGACAATCGGTCGGCGCGCCCTGGGTCGGTCACCGTGCCGATGAAGTCGGCCATGTCGTTCCAGCCGGCGCGGGAGCCCGCCGGGTCGATGCCCAGCCATCGGTCGGCGTCGTCGAGATCCTCCTCGGCCAGGTCCTCGGGGGCGTCGTAGTTGAACAGGTCGGCCGGATATACCTCCCCGTTCTCCAGGTTGACGCGTCCGCCGTAGTCGTTGGTGTCCATGGCGTAGGCGAGTTCGGACAGGGGCACCGGGACAGTCTTGAGCAGGGGTGTCGGCCCGGTGCCGAGGGCGGCCCGCAGGTCGGCGGCCAACTCTTCGTCGCCGTCCCACTGCCGATGCGCCAGAGCGTCCAGGAGCCGGTGCGACAGCGGCTCCGCGGCCGCGCGGTCCTCCGACAGGGCGATCAGCAATCCGAGGCCGGCCATCTGCAGCCGGTGGTCGCCGAGGCCGGCGGTCGTCAGCAGGTCGAGGATGGCCGGGGTGTCCTGTCGGTGCACCGCGCCGCGGAGTGTCTTCTGAATGTCTTCCTCGTCCATCACCGGACCATTCTGACGCCGACAACCCGAAGGTGGCGGGTGACCCTCGGTCGGGGTTGGCAGGACCGCGATGTCAGACGGCGGCGCGCTCGGCCGGCTCCGTGAGTGTTCAACCGGACGGCGGTTTCACAAGTTCCATTCGCTGATGGTCGGGCCAATCAACCGGAGGCCCAGTTTGATAAGTTCAATTCGCTGATCGTTGGGGTGATCAAAGGAGTCGGATGGCGCGAGGAAGGCCGTCACGGGTCACTGTTTATGCGCGCTTGGACGTCGCCGTGGCTGGACTCCGCGACCGGCTGGTCGGCCGAGCTTGCGAGGCCGCTATCGAGCACAGTCGGACCGGGCGCAGACAACCCGGCGACGGAGGAGCCGAGTTGTTCAGCGCGGTCCTTGGGCGGCCTCCCTACACCGAGGGAAGCGGTGTCCGTCTGGTCGGACATCTGGCATCAGGAGGCGCATCACTCGACGGCGATCGAGGGCAACACGCTCGTCCTGCGGGAGGTCGAACAGCTACTCGATCAAGGTCGGGCCGTCGGATCCAAGCCGCTGCGTGAGTACATGGAGGTCAGGGGGTACGCCGACGCCGCGCAGTGGGTGTATGCCCAGGCACTCGAACCCGGCGACTGGCACAACGGCCGGATGATCTCGGTCCATGAGATCCGGCATGTGCATCACCTCACCATGACGCCGGTCTGGAGCGTCGACCCGCACGCAGAGGCAACCGTGAACGAAGGGCCCGGACAGTTCCGGCAGCACGACATCAGAGCATTCGCAGCGGGCATGACTCCCCCGACCTGGCCGATTGTCCCGTCGATGCTCGCTGGATGGGTGGACGAGATCTCCTTTCCACCAGACGATGTCGCGCAGCCGCTGCCGGAAGTGCTGGCGCGGTGGCACGGAGCCTTCGAGCGGATCCATCCGTTCCTCGACGGGAACGGGCGCGTCGGCCGGCTGTTGCTCAATCTGATTCTGATCCGCCTGGGATATCCCCGGTCGTCATTCTCAAGCGTCAGCGCAACAGCTATCTGCGCGGGCTGCAACGGGGGGACGCCGGCGACCCCGGTCCGCTCGGCGAAATCCTGGCCCGGGCGATGTACGACAACCTCAACCGCTTCATCGTTCCCGCCGTCGCAGGCCCGGCGCGGATCGTGCCGTTGGCGGCCCTCGCCGACGACGAGTTGAGCGTGGCCGCGCTCCGGCAAGCCGCGCAGCGCGGGCGGCTCGACGCGTTCCAGGGCCCCGATGGCGTCTGGCGCTCGTCGCGTGATGCGGTGAACGAATACCGGGTCTCGCGCCGGCGACGCCGTCCCTGAGCTGAGTCAGGGGGTGAGGCCGTGCCGGCGGGCGATCGCGATGGCCTCGACGCGGTTGCCGGCGCCGAGCTTGTTCCATCGTAGCTCTTGACCGGGACGGCCTAAAGCGCCACGCGCTCACCGGTCTCGGCGTTCGAGCAGCCCATCGCGACCTGGGCCAGCACGTCCAGTCCGCGACGGGAAACATGGGCCCGGACGTTGTCGACGGGTCCGTTGCGGCGCCGGTCGGTTGGTGGTTCTCGGCGACCTCCAGGATGCGTTGCAGGAGGTCGTTCCGTGTGGGCTCGACGGGCGCGGCCTGCATGAGCTGGATCCCGGCGATCGACCTCGTCCCGCAGCCGTCGAGATGCCCTGAAACTGAACGCAAGTATGCATTCAGGCACTACATTCGGATGACCGCGTTCGATCATGCAGCCCTCAGGCGTTCCCGCCGAAGGTGAGTCAGGCGGCCATCGACCTGAGTCATAAGGCCCAGTTGTCCCACCCTTCTGAGTCGCCTGGCCTCGACCACCCGCGTTGACCTGCGACGACAGGCCAGCGGCCCTCCTCGAACCTCCGGATGTCTCGCCGATCTGACTCAAGTGGATCGGACGAACGGCGAGGTGGAACCGTCTCACCGACTCGAGACAAACCGCGCTGACCTGCGCCTTTGGACGTCGATCACAGTCGATCTCCGACTTGAGCCAAATGCAGGTTCAGCCGGCTCGGTAACCTGCATGTGGCTCAAGTCGGCGCGGGAAGGTGGGGGTCAGCGCAGCCGGAGTACGGCCTTGCCGATCACCGCCCGCGCCTCCAGGTCAGCGAATGCCTTGGCACCGTCGGCGAAGTCGTACTCGACGACGACAGGACTTGGCATGCCGGCGTTCAGCAACCTGGCGAGACCGTCGGCGGTGGAACGGAACAGCGTGGGATGCGCCTCGATCAGGCCCAGCCAGTTGACACCGCGGACGTCGGAGTTGCGCAGCAACAGCCGGTTCGCGGGCGCGGACGGGATCCGTCCGGAGACGTACCCGAGGGTCAGTAGACGGCCCTCGATTGCCAATGCGCGCAACGACGCGTCGAACACATCACCGCCGATGGGGTCGACGATGACGTCCACCCCGCCGACCGCTCGGACCGCGTCCAACCACTCGTCCGGCCCGTAAACCTGCTCGGCGCCCGCCCCGAGTGCGGCGTCGCGTCGCTCGGATGTGCTGGCCACCGCGGTCACCCGGGCGCCAAGGGCGGCGGCGATCCGGACCGCCGCCAACCCGAGCCCGCCGGCCGCGCCGTGCACCAGCACCGACTCGCCGGGGCGGAGCCCGGCTCGGCGGGCGAGCGCGACGTGCGCGGTGTGGTCGTTGACGACCAGCGCCGCGCCCTGCGCGAAACTCAACCTCTCGGGAAGCGGCGCGACCAGATGCTCGTCTGCCCAGACGGTCTCGGCGCAGCCACCGGCCGGCAGGGACGCGTACACCCGGTCGCCAACATTGCGCCCGGAGTACGCCGGGGCCGATTCGACCACACCGGCGACCTCCATGCCCGGGGGGAACGGCGGCTGCTGCCGCACCTGGTACAGCCCGCGGGTGACCAGGGTGTCGACGAACCCGACCCCGGCGGCGTGCACGGCGACCCGCACCGCTCCCACGACCGCGGCCGGATCGGGGACCTCGTCCACCGACAGCGCCGACGGCCCGTCCAGCGAGTGTGCCCGCAGTGCCCGCATGGCCGTCAGCCGAAGGCCGAGATGCCGGTGACATCCCGCCCGACGATCAGCGACTGGATGCTGTCGGTGCCTTCGTAGGTGTGCACCACCTCCATGTCGGTCATGTGCCGGGCGACGTGAAAATCCAGCAGCAAACCGTTGCCGCCCAAGATGTCCCGGGCCTCCGAGCAGATCCAGCGGGCCTTCTTCGCGGTCGCCATCTTGGCCAGGGAGGCCATCGGCCCGGTCAGCCTGCCCTGCTCCTGCAGTTGCGCCATCCGGAAGCACATCAGCTGGATGACCGTCACCTCGGCGAGCATGTTGGCCAGCTTGTTCTGCACCAGCTGGTAGGAGGCGATCGGCTTGCCGAACTGCTCCCGGTTGGTCGAGTAGGTCAGCGCGGCCTCGTACGCGGCGACCGCATGCCCGGCCGACTCCCACGATGCGCCGCCGCGGGTCGCGGTGAGCACCCGGCTGACGTCCCGGAACGAGTTCGCCTCGGCGAGCCGGTTGGCCTCCGGCACCCGCACGTTGTCCAGGGTGATGTCCGGCTGCCAGATGGCCCGCTTGCCGATCTTCCCGGTGATCAGCTCGGCCGTGTAGCCCTCGGGATACGCTCCCTGGTCGTCTCTTTCGACGATGAAGCCCTTGACCTTGCCGTCGGCCTCGTCCCGCGCCCACACGATCACCACGTGGGCGATGTTGCCGTTCCCGATCCACCGCTTGGCACCGTTGAGGACCCACTGGTCGCCGTCCCGGCGGGCGGAGGTCTCCAGGCCGACGGAATCGGAGCCGTGTGCCGGTTCGGTCAGCGCGAACGCGCCGATCTTCTCCAGCTTGGCCATGCCGGGCAGCCAGCGCTGCTTCTGCTCCTCCGAGCCCAGCATGTTGATCGAGCCCATGGCCAGGCCGTTCTGCACGCCCAGGAAGGTGTTGACGCTGCCGTCACCGCGGGACATTTCCAGCGTGACCATGCCCTGCGCCAGTCGGGACAGTCCGGGGCAGCCGTAGCCCTGGATCGGGCCGCCGACCACGCCCAGCTGCGCGAGCTTGGGCACCAACTCGAACGGGAACTCGGCCCGCTCCCAGTAGTCGTTGATGATCGGCAGCACCTCGGTGTCGACGAAAGCCCGGACCCGGTCGCGGATCTCCCGTTCTTCGTCGGTGAGCAGGTCGGACAGCAGGTAGTAGTCGGTGTCCCTTGCGGTGGTGAGATCCTTGGCGAATTCCTCGGCGAGGTTCAGCTTGCTGCTCATTTTTCACTCACCTGTGGTGTCAGTTGATCGATTGGCCGGGGTGTCTTGTTCCCGGCCTCGTCATAGTCGTACCAACCCTTGCCGGTCTTGCGGCCGAGTTCGCCGCGTTCGACCATGGCCGCGACGCTGCGGCTCGGTTGGTCCTTGGGGTCGCCGGTCTGCGCGAACCGGTCCTGTTTGGTCAGATAGCCGATGTCGATGCCGGTGAGGTCCATCAGCTCGAACGGTCCCATCGGGTAGCCCAGGGCGGTGCGGCATGCGGTGTCGATGTCCGTGACGGACGCGATGCCGTTCTCCAGCAGGTGGATCGCCTCGTCGCGGACCGCGTTGAGGATCCGGTTGGCGATGAATCCGGGGATCTCCCGGTTCAGCACCACCGGCGTCTTGCCGAGTCTCTTCGTCAATTCAATGGAGGTTCGAACAGTGCTGTCCGAGGTCTGCGGTCCGCGGACCACCTCGACGCACTTCATGATTAGCGCGGGGTTGAAGAAGTGCAGGTTGCACACCTTGTCGGGCCGGTTCGTCGCGTCGGCGATCCGGGACGAGACGATGCTGGAGGAGTTGGTGGCGAGAATGGTATGAGCTCGCGTGACCCTATCCAGCTCGGCGAACAGTGCTCGTTTGACGTCGAGCCTCTCCACGGCGGCCTCGATGACGTAGTCGGCGGTGGCAGCGGCGCCGGTCAGGTCGGTGCTGAAGGACAGTCGGGCGAACGCCGCGTCCACGTCCTCCTGGCTCCGCCGCCCCTTGGTCACATCCCGGGACAGGCGTTGCCGCAGGTCGGTTTCCGCCTTGGCCAACGCGGGTTCGGCGATGTCGGTGACGGTGGCGGTCAGGC
>DATDBV010000076.1:0-7916 GCA_036524715.1 Nakamurella sp.
GGAATCGCACCCTGAGCAGCTGCCGGTGAGCGGGAACAATCGGTGGCCACCGTCATCGAGGTTGCCCCGGGACATCGCAGTGGGTGGGTCCGACATCGGGCCGCGTCCAAAGCCGATCTCGCCTCCGGTCGGGGCACCTAGCAGGCCCGTGCGAACGCCCGGCCCGGCAGATGGCCGCAGGTCGGGTGTCCGTGGCGGGAGGGATGGTGACGGCGTTGTTCGAGCGATGCTGGACGGGTGACAGTCACAGCAGCTGACCCGGGGGTTGAGCGAGTCGCTCATCGGTTCGCGGGACCGCACGGTCCGCCGGGTTGACCGGTGGCTGCCCGTGGGTCGTGGAAGCCGGGTCAGGTGGAGGAGGGGATCGCGGCCGCAGTACTCCTGGAGTACTTGTGCGACAATAGGTATGGCTGGGCCGCCGCCGAGAATGAACAGCCGTTTCGGCGCGAAGCTGGCCAGGACCAGCCGGCGGTGCCTGGGTGAGATCGTCGACCCGGCGCACTCCTTGCCCGACGGCGATGCGCCGGTTGCTGGCGATGGCCAAGCACGTACCCGACACCGCGGTCTTCCAGGGTGGTCCGCAGGGTCGGGTCGGCGCCGTAGACCTCGTCGCCGGCGACCCAGGCCGCGGGACGTCGGGTCCGGGTCAGCGCTGGTTTGGTCTCGAACTCCAATCCCGAAAGCTGACGTCGCCGGCAGGCCCTGGGCAAGGTGTTTGTCGAGCCGTGCCCGAGCTATCAATGCGGTTGGGTCTCTTGATCATCTGTCGTTGTGCGGCCAGGTTCGTATTGGAATTGCAGTCGGGTCTTGTCGCCACGAAAAAGGATTTGGGAGTATTCGAACCGAACGCCGACTGGGTCGGCGATTTCCTGCTGCAGGAGCAGAAGGAGTGTGGTCCGCCGGGTGCGCAGCAGTTTGGCCTCCTCCGGAGAAGGGAGGACGCATTGTAGGGTTTCGATCACTTTGCTCATTCGGAGGCCGTGGTCGTTGTCCAGGATCACGCAGAGCGGGCGGTTGACCAGATCGTCGGCAAGGTCAGCGACGAGCGTCGTGGGCACGTAGGAGGTATGCAGGCTGAACGGTTGGTTGGCCACGAATCGCAACTGCCGCAGCCGATGCACTGGCTCGTCGGGTGGGATGCGCAGGCGCTGTGCCACTTTCGCGTCGGCTGGGATCGTTTCATTGGACAGCAGTCGAGTGGTTGGGTCGTCGACGCGCTCCAGTTGCTCGCGGATCCCGATGTAGGAGAGGGGTAGGGCACCGATCGGGCGGTGTGTCACGAAGGTGCCCTTGCCGGGGACGCGGAACAGCCGCTGTTCGTTGACCAGTTGGGCCAGCACGTGGCGGGTGGTCATTCGGCTGATCCCGTAGGTCCGGCTGAGTTCGTTCTCCGATGGGATCCTTTCGCCGGGCTTCCATTCGCCGTGTTCGATCCTTTCGCGGAGGTTGGTGGCCAGTTGGACGTGGAGCGGGGTCGACACTGCGTGGTCGAGCGCGGCGGGTGTCTGGGCGAGGCGTGGCGCGGTCACGGTCGACCGGCTCCGGGTTTGCCTATTCGTGGTGGCCAAGGCGGTGGACCCGGATGAGGTTGGTCGAGCCGTGGGTGTTGGGGTGGTGCGCCGGCGACGATGACCACGGTGTCGCCCGGCTGGTAGCCCGGAATCTCGAGCATGGCGTGGTCGACCTGCTCGATCATTGCGTCGGTGGTCTCGACGGGCGGGGTGACGAAGGTCCGCACCCCCCAGGTCAGGGCGAGTTGGTTGCGCACTTCTTCGCGTGGGGTGAACGCGAGCACCGGCAGGGCGGTGTGCAGGCGGGCAATTCGGCGCACCGTGTCCCCGGTGGTGGTGAACGCGATCAGCGCCTTGGCGTCGATGCGCTCGGCGATGTCGCGGGCGGCGAAAGAGATCACGCCGCCTCGTGTGCGGGGGGGCGGGTGAGGGGGCGCGGCGACCGATTCGGCCTCGACGGCCTCGATGAGGCGGGCCATCGTGTTGACCGCAGTGATCGGGTGCTTGCCGACCGACGTCTCCCCGGACAGCATGACCGCGTCGGCGCCGTCCAGGATGGCGTTCGCCACGTCGGACGCTTCGGCCCGGGTCGGCCGGGAGTGCTCGATCATCGAGTCGAGCATCTGGGTAGCCACGATCACTGGTCGCGCGTTTTCCCGTGCGACCTGCACGGCCCGCTTCTGGACCAGCGGAACCTGCTCCAGTGGTAGTTCGACGCCGAGATCGCCTCGAGCGACCATGATCCCATCGAAGGCTTGGACGATCGCTTCAAGGTTGTCCAGGATCTCCGGCTTTTCCAGCTTGGCGATGACCGGCCGGCGGTCGGCGCCGACCTCGTCCATCACGTCGCGGACCGGGTCCACATCGGTGGGCGACCGGACGAACGACAGCGCGACGACGTCAACACCCAGCGACAGCGCGAACTTCAGGTCGGAGACGTCCTTCTCGGACATCGCCGGGACCGTGACGTTCATCCCGGGCAGCGAGATGCCCTTGTTGTTGGACACCGGACCGCCCTCGGTGACCGAGCAGGTGACGTCGTCGCCGTCGACGGCGGTGACGACCAGGCCGACCTTACCGTCGTCGATCAGCAGGCGGTCGCCCGGCCGGGCGTCCTGGGCCAGACCTTTGTAGGTGGTGGACACCCGATCCTGGCTTCCGATGATGTCCTGCACGGTGATGGTCACGCTGTCGCCGGTGTTCCACTGGTGCGGGCCGTCGGCGAACCGGCCGAGACGGATCTTGGGGCCCTGCAGGTCGGCCATGATCGCCAGGGCTTGCCCGGACCGCTTGGCGGCGTCCCGCAGCCGGTGGTAGACGACCTGGTGGTCGGCGTGGTCGCCGTGCGAGAAGTTCATCCGGGCGACGTTCATGCCCGCGTCCAGCAGGGCGTCGATGGCCTCGTCCGACGAGGTAGCCGGGCCGAGGGTGCACACGATCTTTGCGCGATGTGGCATTGCTCCATTGCTCCATTGATCGTTGCGAGGGGTGGAGGCCGCGCGGAAACCCGGTGAGTAGGGTCCCGCCCGGCCTTGGGATTCGGTCAGAGCCTGATCCGGTTAGCGCCGCGTCGATGCGGGTTCGAGGTGCCCGGTCGATGTGCGGCGCAGGTGCTGAACGGAATCCGGCGCACCGACGAAGGCGTCATGGACCATGGCGGGTGGGAACAGTCCGTGTTCGATGACGCCGGCGGTCGCGCTGAGCGTCGCCGCAGTCGTGGCGGGGTCGGTGACGTCGCCGTGGTAGTCGGCGATGATTCCGCCGTCGGGGCTGGCGGGCACGTCCCGAAGGGTGAGCGGTGCGAGTTGTCGTCGGGTGGCGCCCAGCCCGAACGCGAGTAGTTCTATCGGTATCGGTCCATGGATGGTGTCGACGACCTTGGCTGAGTCCACGATGACGACGAACCTGTCCGATGCCGCGGCAATGATCTTTTCCCGGGTGTGGGCGGCGCCGCCGCCCTTGACCAGCCAACCGTCGGGTGCGATCTGGTCGGCGCCGTCGATGGTGATGTCGAACCGATCGATGGTCCCGAACGGTTCGACGGGCAGGCCCAGGGCCAACGCGGCGGCCTCGGTCCGCGGCGAGGTGGCCACGCAACGGATCGACAATGCCCGAGCGGCGAGGACGGGCAGCAGGTGGGCGACGGTGGATCCGGTGCCCAGGCCAACGGTCATCCCTGGCTGCACCAGCCCGGCGGCGGCGTGCGCCGCCTGCGCGCGTTCCTGCTTCTGCTGATCTGGTGTGATGGTCATGTCGTGTGCTGTCGGCCCGGTCAGTGGCGGTGCTTGTCGAGTTCGCCCTGCACCGAGGTCAACAACTCGTTCCAGGCGGCGATGAACTTGTCGACGCCCTCGGTCTCCAGGACGGTGAACACGTCGGCCAGGTCAACGCCCAACGCCTCGAGCGAGGAGAACACCGCGGAGGCCTGGGCGTAGGTGCCGTCGATGGTGTTGCCGGTGATCACCCCGTGGTCGGCGACGGCGGCGATCGTCTTCTCCGGGGCAGTGTTGACCGTTTCCGGAGCGACGAGTTCGACCACGTACCGGGTGTCGTCGTACTCGGGGTCCTTGACGCCGGTGGACGCCCACAGCGGCCGCTGTTTGTTGGCGCCCTTGGCCGCCAGCGCCGCCCAGCGTTCGCCGGTGAAGGTCTGCTCGTAGGCCTGGTAGGCCAGCCGGGCGTTGGCGATGGCGGCCTGCCCCTCGAGGGCGTCGGCCTCCGGGGAGCCGATCGCCTTGAGTCGCTTGTCGATCTCGGAGTCCACCCGGGACACGAAGAACGACGCGACGGAATGGATCTCGGCCAGGTTGTGGCCGGCCTCGGCGGCCTGCTCGAGGCCGGTGACGTAGGCGTCCATGACGGCCTTGTAGCGGTCCAGGCTGAAGATCAGCGTGACGTTGACGCTGATGCCTCGCCGATCACCGCGGTGATCGCGGGCAGGCCGGCGACGGTGGCCGGGATCTTGATCAGCACGTTGGGCCGGTCGACGATCTTGTGCAGTTCCTTGGCCTGGTCGATGGTGGCCTGGGTCTCGTGGGCCAGCCGGGGGTCGACCTCGATGGAGACCCGGCCGTCGACGTGACCGGTGGCCGCGAAGATGCCGGTGAACAGGTCGCAGGCGTTGCGCACGTCGTCGGTGGTGACCTCGCGGACGGTGTCGTCGACGCCGGCCCCGCGGGCGGCCAACTCGTCCAACTGCTGCTGGTAGGACGCGCCGTCGGCGAGTGCGGCCTGGAAGATCGACGGGTTGGTGGTGACCCCGCTGATGCGCCAGGTGTCGATCAGGTGTTGCAGGTTGCCTGATTGCAGCCGTTGCCGGGACAGATCGTCCAGCCACAGGGACACGCCCTGCTCCGAAAGAGCCTGGAACGGAGTTCCTGTCGTGTGGTCCGTCATGTGCGCTTCATCCTGTCGATTCGTTGGAGAGGGCGTCGTTGCGGAGACCCTGGGGTCCCGAGAGTGTTCTGGTGGTGGCTCAGAGCGTCGGGCCGGCTTTCGGGTCAGCAGGCCGCGGTTCGGGCGATCTCTTCCTCTTCGGAGATTTCGTCTGCGGAGTCCGCCCGGCCCAGGTCGTAGGTGGTGATGACATCAACCTTGGCCGCCGAGGGTGAGGACCGGTCGAAGCGGTAGTCCAACCATTCGCGGGTCAGTCGGCGGGCGAGTTCCAGGCCGATGACTCGCTGACCCAGGCAGAGGACCTGGGCGTCGTTGCTGAGCACGGAGCGTTCGACGGAGAAGCTGTCGTGTGCGGTGACGGCCCGGATACCGGGGACCTTGTTGGCGCTGATGGCCACGCCGAGTCCGGTGCCGCACACCAGCAGGGCCCGGTCGGCGTCGCCCTGGGCGACCTTTCGGGCGGCGGTGACGGCCACGTGCGGGTAGGCGGTGGCGGTTCGGTCGGCGGTGACCCCGACGTCGATCACTTCGGCGACCCGCGGATCCCGCTGCAGGTCCGCCTTGAGGGTCTCCTTGTAGTCAAGTCCGGCGTCGTCGCTGCCGACGACGATTCGCCATTGGTCGGTCATGGTTGCCTCCATCGAGAGGTGTGTTGAGGTCGGTCGTGGGTCAGGGGTGGGTGGTGGGTTCGCGGGGCGTTGCTGCGCGCCGGACGTCGGGCGCGCCGAGCCGCGCGGAATCGGCGGTCTGGTCGGTCGGTCGGGTCTGTGAGTCGCGTTCGGCCTCGACCCGGGCGCGGTAGTGCTCGATCTCGCGGTCGACCGTGGCGTCGTCCCAGCCGAGCAGGGGGGCGACCAGGCGGGCGACCTCGGGGGCGGTGTCCACGCCTCGGTGCCACGTGTCGACCGAGACGCGGAGCCGGCGGGCCAGGATGTCGTCCAGGTGGAGGGCACCCTCGCAAGCGACTGCGTAGTAGGCCTCGGCGCGCAGGTACGCCGGGGCCGAATCGAGCGGTTCGCCGAGGTCGGGGTGGGACCGGACGAGTTGCAGGATGTCCTGCACGGCGGACCCGTAGCGGCCGAGGAGGTGCTCGACCCGCTTGGTGCCCAAACCGGTGTCGGCGCCCATGGCGGCGCGCGCGTTCCACAGTGCCGGGTATCCTTCGGCGCCCACCAGCGGTAGCCGTTCGGTACAGCTGGGTGGGACGGGGTCCGGCAGGCCTTTGACCGCCTCGTCGACGGCGTCCTTGGCCATCACCCGGTAGGTGGTGTATTTGCCGCCGGCGACGACGACCAGGCCTGGGGCGGTGGTCACCACGGCGTGTTCCCGGGACAGGGTGCTCGTCTCGTCGGATTCACCGGCCAGCAGCGGTCGGAGGCCGGCGTAGACGCCGATGACATCGGCGGTGGTGAGCGGGTTCTGGAGTAGGCGGTTGGCCTGGTCGAGGATGTACTGGATGTCGGCCTGGCTGGCGGCCGGGTGGGCCAGGTCCAGGTTCCAGCTGGTGTCGGTGGTTCCGATGACCCAGAAGTCCTCGCTCCACGGGCACGGGATGATGAACAGCAGGCTCTTCTCGGTTTCGGTGATCAGCCCGGTGCGTGAGTCGATCCGATCTCGGGGCACCAGGATGTGCACCCCCTTGGAGGCATGCACTCGGAACTGACCCTTGGTGCCGACCATGGTCTGCAGTTCGTCGGTCCACACCCCGGCGGCGTTGATGACCCGCTGGGCCCGGATGTCGATCGGCTGGCCGGTTTCCAGGTCGGTGACCTGGGCGCCGACGACCAGGTCACCGTCCCGGAGGAATCCGGTGACTCGGGCGCTGGTCGCGACCAGCGCGCCGTAGGCGGCCGCGGTCCGGGTGAGCATCATCGTGTGCCGGGCGTCGTCGAGCTGACCCTCGTAGAACTTCAGTCCACCGCGCACTGCGTCCTTCTTGGCGCCGGGGAAGGTCGCCAGGGTCTGCCGCCGACTCAGGTGCCGGTGATGCGAGGGAACACCCTTGCCGGCGCCGAGGACGTCGTAGACGGCGACACCGGCGCCGACGTAGGCGCGGTCGATGAACCGGCGTTCCAGCGGGTAGACGAATTCGACCGGACGGGCCAGGTGCGGACACAGCGTGTCCAGGATGAGCGAACGTTCCCGCAGCGCCTCGAACACCAACGGGAAGTGCAGCTGCTTGAGATACCGCAGGCCGCCGTGGACGAGTTTGGAGGATCGGCTGGAGGTTCCCGAGCCCAGATCACGGGCCTCGACGAGGCCGACCCGCAGGCCGCGACCGGCGGCGTCCAGCGCGGCGCCGGCGCCGACGACACCGGCACCGACCACGAGCACATCCAGCGGTTGGGCCGCCATCGCCGCCAGCGCGGCGGCCCGGCCCTGGGGGCTCAGGGCCCCGCCGGGACCGGTCCGATTGGTCATTATCTGCTCCTGTCCATGCTGGAGGCGGGCGTCGTCGTTCACTTCCGCCCGCCCTGAGGACGGTTGCGCTGAATCTGTTCGCGGGCGGCGTCGATGACGGCCTGCGGGGTGAAGCCGAACTTGCTCTGCAGAGCCTTCAGTGGGGCGGAGGCCCCGAACGTGCGCATGGCGATGATCTCGCCGCGGGATCCGACCCAGCGGTCCCACCCGAACGCGGAGGCCTGCTCGATGGCCACCCGTGCGGTCACGGCGGGCGGCAGGACGCTGTCCCGGTACTCCTGGTCCTGACGGTCGAACAGCTCCATGGAGGGCATCGACACGACCCGGCTGGCCACGCCTTCGGCGACGAGCTGCTCGTGGGCGGCGACGGCGAGCGCGACCTCGCTGCCGGTGGCGATCAGGATGACCTCCGGCGTGCTGGCGGGGTCCCCGGCCAGCACGTAGGCGCCACGAGCCAGGCCGGCCGCGGATGCGTAGCGGGTGCGATCGAGGGTGGGCAGCGCCTGCCGGGACAGGACCAGCGCGACCGGGTCGTGCCGCAGCGGCATGATCAGCCGCCACGCCTGCGCCACCTCGTTGGCGTCGGCC